>JALSLA010000040.1 GCA_026988515.1 Helicobacteraceae bacterium
TACACACTACACTAATGGTGAACTCGCTGTTTTTATGGTACAATTAACACAAATCTTAACTTTTTAACACTCAAACTATTGCAAAAGGAGTTCTAGTGTCACTGTTTCGCTACGCCGTTCTTCTGTTACTTGTATGGTGGTTTCACACCACTGGCCTATCGGCAGCGACACTTGTTGCAGAGTACCGTTTTGACTCATGCTTATGGAACGGCAGTACCGGCGAAATCAAAGATAATATCTTAGGTGATAACAACGGTACCCCTACCGGAACAAACGTCTCAACGACAACACTAAAACGCAAAGTTTGCCACAGTGCTCAGTTTAGCGGTGATGCCATCGATATTGACAATCTTGACATAAACACAAGCCTCGGTGCCAAAAACTCCGTAGCCTTTTGGATGTATTGGGACGGTACCGGCGGTGTCATGCCCTTTGGCTGGTATGCGCATGACCTGTGGTTTACACGAGGTGCTTTTGGTTTTAACAGTTTCAACAGTGATATTTACGGCATCAGCTCTGCCGGACTTGAAAACGGATGGCACCATGTCGCTGCCGTCTTTACCAATGGCGATATGCATGCCAATACGCTCTATATTGACGGAGTGGAACAAAATCTGACTCAGCGATACAGTTCTCCTGTCAATGCTCGCAGTGTTGCTAACAGCAGTGCGCGCATCGGCGGATGTCGGGTGAGTAACGGTTACCGATTTAAAGGCTATCTCGATGAAATGCGCATCTATAACGGAGAGATCAATGCTTCTGCTGTTAACGCTATAATGAACACAACCCATACCTGTCGGTGTGTTGAACCTTTGGGAGACTGGCGATTGGATGAGTGTCTTTGGGAGGGTAGCAACAATGAAGTCCAAGACAGTAGCGGCAACGGCTACCACGGTACCGCGCAACGTGGTGCAACGACCCAAAGTGCTGCCGATGCACTCGGTGGTCAATGCCGTACGGGACTGCTTCACGACCAGTACATCACCCTGCCGACGTTCCCGCATCTTACCCACTCACGCAGCATTACCGCATGGTTTAAAACGACCGATATTTCCCAACGGGGGCAGCGCATCTTTGCCGATGATGAATACAACAGTCTGGGTTCATACGCATTGAGTGTCGGCGATCCGGGATCCGGAAAAATACGCTTCTATATTCGAGGGCTCAATGCCGTCTCGCTCGACAGTGCCGCTGTTATTCAAAACAATCAGTGGTACTTCGCCGCAGCAACGTTTGATGCGAACAGTATGACCAAACGGTTACGGCTCTATGACAGTAGCGGCACGCTCATTAGTGATGTTCAAGCAACGGTTTCCGGAGTACTCCATACTCAAAACGGTACACCCTCTCTTGGAGGAGAAACCGCAAATGGCGAAGTAGCAAATCGTTTCAACGGAAACATTGATGAGGTGAAAGTCTTCGATGCCGCTATAGATACGGATCAGATTCAGGCCATCATGGTGCAATCACACCCGTGCGGATGTGCTCAGGCGATTGCCTCTTACCGATTTGACGAATGTTTTTGGGACGGTAGCGTCGCAGAAGTCGGCGATGACATAGGCAAAGACAATAACGGCACACGTACCGGTAGCAATGCTACCACAAGCACTACACAACGTCAAGTATGCCGCAGTGCCTTTTTAGACGGTGATGTCATCGATATTGACAATCTTGATGTTGACACGGCCCTCGGTGCCAAAAACTCCGTAGCCTTTTGGATGTATTGGGACGGTACCGGCGGTGTCATGCCCTTTGGCTGGTATGCGCATGACCTGTGGTTTACACGAGGTGCTTTTGGTTTTAACAGTTTCAACAGTGATATTTACGGCATCAGCTCTGCCGGACTTGAAAACGGATGGCACCATGTCGCTGCCGTCTTTACCAATGGCGATATGCATGCCAATACGCTCTATATTGACGGTGTGGAGCAAAACCTGACTCAGATATACAGTTCTCCAAGAAGTTACCGCAGCGTTGCTAACAGCAGTGCGCGCATCGGCGGATGTCGGGTGAGTAACGGTTACCGATTTAGAGGCTACCTGGATGAATTTTACATTTTCAAAGGGGAACTCAAAGCAGTAGAGATCCAAAAATTAATGTTTGCCACACACCCTTGTCAGTCGTGCGGCCTTGAATTTACCAATACACACTTTAATGCATGGGACACCTTCCGATCTCTCACTGACCAAAACATCTCTACCAAATATGCTCAAAACACTTTTTCACTGACACTAGCAGCACTGAATCCTACCCATGACAATTTTCAAGAGTTTAACGGCACTGTCTGTACTCAAATTATTGATACCGACCATGCCAATGCCGCTAAAAGCAGCTGGGTAAAATCTTTTTTTAACGAAGCCAACGCAACAGTTGTCACGTTAAACAGCAACGGTGCCGTTAAAAATGCCCGTCTTGTCATGGCATGGAAACGTAATGTCAATGAGTCCTGTCCGCTGGTCAACGAAGACAATAGCACTCTCTCTGCCGATAACTTTGCTCTGCGCCCTGAACGCTTTCATCTCTCCCTCTCCGCCGCACCCTATTATGCTGCAGAAGCTTTTCGTTTGCATACCACTGCCCTATCGCCTCTTGGCACTACAATACTTGATTACAATGAAACACAAGGAAGCTCTTATATTATTGATGCCAATGAAACACGAAGGGAATGCCGCACCTCAACCGAACAGTTTCATGTTGCCAATAACGCTTTTGTTCATGGAGAACGTAGCGACATCAACGCAAGTTTTAGTGGGCTTGCTTCCTATTTAACGATTCGTATCCATGAGATCAACGGCAGTGAATTTGCTACGGTCGATCGTGACGATACCAACGACACCCAGCGTCTTATTACACCGTACGAACACAATATTACGGTGCTGCCCTATGAACTCAATGTGACACAGACACGTCTGTATGCCAGTACCGTTACAGACTGGCTCTATATGGCCGATATAAACGATATGAATGCCAGTTTACATGTAAAATTGCAAGCCTTCAATAAAGAACATCATCTCCTGGAAGATTTTAACGCCAGTTGCTATGCGCACGATATCGGAATTCGCTTCGGCGTCACCTCTGACGGTAATCAGAGTATCGACATGAACTACAGTGCCGCCGAAGGTACTTTTAGCGACGGTAGCTTAAAAAAACATGCCACTTTGGGAGAGATCAATCAGAGCATGACCATTCCTTCGGGAAATTTTGAAGAGGGTATCGGCTATGCGGTCATGGACTTTAACGTCAATCGAAAGTTTGATGCACCGATCAACCCGTTTCGTATTAACGGTCTTGCAGCAACCATTACCACGACAACGGCATCAAAGGAGTACCATAACAATACCCATCTCAATGACGGCAGACTCATCTTCTATTATGCCCGTCTTAACACAAACGACATGAAAACCTCTGAAGACAATGCCCAAAACAGCATCGACATTGAGGTATACGACACAACAACCAGTACCTACACCAACAGTTTTAAGCGGAACTCTTTGGCATGGTGGCGCAATCAAAAACACGATAGTTCACCCTTGGGTACGATTCACGCTGTTGATGCAACCAACAGCACGCTCTACGCCCCGCCGATTCAGTTCTCACTGGCGGCTTCCAATATATCCGCTCCGACAAACGGTACCATTACCCTCACCCTTCCTCGGAACGACGGACGTCATGTTTTACATGTAAAAACCGACTCGTGGCTTTGGTATATTCCTAAAAAATTCGGATCGGACTACAGTGATGCCATCAACTCAAAATGTACCGCTCACCCCTGTTTTATCTATGTATTTGATAATCCCGCCGCAGAAGAGAATATCGCTTCAGGAGCTTACAAAGGGGGCAACACAAAAGTTTATGATCGCGGCACGTACAACAAACAGGGTGTCAAGGTGTTTCGATAAATGTGCCGCCGTGCCCTGACCCTCATTGAGATGATTGTTACTATTCTCATTATTGCTGTCGTCTTTACCGTCGTTCCCAAAATTATTTTTGCCTCCAACAAAGCAATAACCTTAAGTATGAAAGAGGATGCTCTCTTCCATGCCTATGTACTTATTGGCTCTATAAGCAAATTGGCATGGGATGAGAACACCCTGACTGCCGGTAAAATTCTCAGTACTACCGATCATACGTGTAGCGACTATCGTATCGGCGGTTTTTTAGGCTCCCGCAACTGTATTGACTCCGCACTTTTTGCTTCGACACTCGGTTCAGAAGGCGGCGATGCCGATGATATTGACGACTACAACAACTATCTAGAACCCATTAGCGTCGGTACCCAAAATCGCTACAATCTCTCTGCTACCGTTACCTATACCGCGACACAGGAACTCAAACGCATTACCGTCACCGTTGCGTCACATGCCCAAAATACTAAAATCAAACAGTTTCAATCGAGCTTTTTTTACGACTCTGCAAACTTGGGACAGATTCAAATTAAAAAAGAGCCATGGCAATGAGAGGCGCTTTTACTTTAATAGAGATGATTTTTGTCATCGTTATTGCCGCTGTACTCTCCGTAGGAAGTTTCAAAGCAATGCAGGCTCTTTTTGTTCGCAGTGCTCAAGCCAAAGCCGTTGGCGACTTGACACTGCGCTCACAAATTGTTCTTGATCAGCTCAATGCCCTCCTCTACAACCGCGTTCCCAACAGCGTTATCGGCTATACTCCCGGAGATATTTGTGAGCCCATAGCCCAACTCTCGGTATCACGTCCCGTTCTGGAGTGGCTGGGCACTATGGACGACGACCTGTTGCAACGCCGCTATGACGGTTTTGTCAACATGGGAGAGAGCAATCGTACCACTGCAACACTCGCGACTCCCCACATTGACGCCACCCTCAATGCCGCTACGCTCAATCTAATTTTTTCAGGCAGTCTCGATGACGGTTCCGATGAGAGCTTTAGTGCCTGCGGCGGTGCATTCGGCTGGCACGGGCAGCAGAGCCGCCTGAGTTTTGATGTCGCTATCGGCACCGATACAATCCGCATTACCGATACCGTACAACCACAGTTTATTTATGAAAAATTCTATCTGAGCGACACCGCATATGCCGTTGCCCGTGGTGCCGATGTCAGTAATTTAAACAATTGTTCCTACGACACCTCATTACTGAAAGATGTCGCCAATACCCTCTTTCTCTTTTACAACTACCGACCGTTTCAAGGCGAAACATTTTGCGCCGACGGCGGTGTGGGAAATGTTGTCGTACTCGCCGAAGATGTCAGCGCTTTTCGTGCAGAAAACGTTAATGATGCTATTGTTCTGAGTATCGATATGAATCGCTCCATTCGCGGCTCACACGCTACTGTGCATATTACCAAACAAAAGGCAGTTTTTTAATGCGTCGCGCTATGGGAATTTGGCAAGCCATTATGATGATTCTTCTCATCAGCGGTATGATGATGATTGTCTTAAAATATGCTTCCGTCTCCTCAAAACATGTCGCCGCCACCTACATAAGAGAACAGAGCGAACTTTTTTTAAACAGTGCCGTAGAACAGACACTTTTGGCCATTGCGTTTCACGATCGAAGCAGCGGCTGCTTAAGCAATTTTTCACCGCCGGACGTGACTGTTCGTGCCACCACATACCATGCGACTGTTGCCATAACACGCTACTACCTTCAAGAAGGCAGCGACGATCTGGCACACTGTAGCGCGCTGGGTGTTGCCATAAGCCCCGGCAGTGCGCTGAGTCACGGTATGGCACTGCTGGAAATCACCGTTACGGCAAAACGAAACGGCACCATTGTGAGCAGACTTTTACGCAGGACATTACAGCAGCCATGAAAAAAGCATTTACACTTATTGAACTGATTTTTGTTATTGTAATTATCGGCATTATGGCCGCAGTGGGAAGCTCTTTTTTTCGTTCCGACTATCTGCGTAACGACGTTCAGTTTATTCTAAGCAAGATTCAAGAAGCACACTATAGAGGCATTGGCTATGAACATAACGATTTTGGCATCGAATCCAGTACTCCCGATTACCAAAACGGATGCATCGAGTTGAAAAAAAATCGTCTTAACGACAGCGTCACCAACGCTACGGCTCACTACCATTTACATGTAGATGATTTTGACTATGGTGTCCTCTGTTTTGATGCCAAAGGGCGACCTCACCACGATAATTTTAAAAAATCCACACTATTAACTACCCAAAAAGTACTAAATTTCACATATTCTGGAAAATCTCAGTCAATTATCATTGAACCTGTGAGTGGATATGCTATAATAAAGCAGTAGTAGTTACATATTAATTAAAAATAATTTTAAGAGTTAAAATGATCACCGACTCCATTCTCTATCTTCTTCACAATGATGAGACATTGCTCTTTGACGGTACCCGTTTTAGTGCACCTCCGACGACAAAAAAAGCCGCTTATTACAGTGTTGCAACACTGCCGATTTCACTGATTCGTACGCACGGCTTTAAAGTTTCTAAAGAAATTAGCAGTGAAAAGCTTGCCATTCAAACAGAGATCAGTATGTATGAAGAGGGGGGACTCAACCCTGATGTTGATTTTAAAATTGGTTCACAAAGTATCCCTTTAGAGCATGATGAGAGTCTGTATATTGAATCGTATGCGGTCGAAATTGAGACTATTCATCATAAATTTGACACTTTCGTGAAAAAAAACCGACTCATTGATGCCATTATTTTACCTTCATTGAGCTACAAGGCTCTCTACGCATTTGAATATCTTGAAAGCCAAAACGACCTCTTTATCCATTTCGGTGAATTTAGTGCTTACGCCGTTATTTTTAAAAACGGTCACTATATTGCTACGCGCTCCATTAGTACCTTGAGCGATCTGGCTGAAAAACTTGGTATTTCTGTTGAAAGAGTACGCAAACTTCTCAGCACCAAAGGTGTTGAAAGTGACCGCTACACTCCCGATGAACTGTTACAGATGCACACCATTCAAGAGGAACTCTCCAAAGTTGTAGAGCGCATTGCACACTCCATCAGCCATAAACGCGGTATTTTTCGACTCGATCATATTGACCGCTTTTTTATTGACTTTGAAGGCAGCACAATTCCGGGATTTTTAGAGATGTTTGACAGCTACGGGCATGAGGCATCACGTAAAGAGGTTCTTGACGTATTTGACGCCGTTGCACCCGGTCAGAAGCATGATGCGCTCAATGCCCTTTATGCCTTGGGCGGTTTGTCACAACGGTATCCTCTTGTCAATCTGAGCATCTACGAACGAAAACCCGCTTTTTTCAAAACCCATGCGGGACAGTTTGCACTGGTCCTGATACTTGCCTCTCTTCTTGCACTTGC
Organism: Helicobacteraceae bacterium; assembly: GCA_026988515.1. GTDB lineage: Bacteria > Campylobacterota > Campylobacteria > Campylobacterales > Sulfurimonadaceae > QNZR01. The sequence goes on from JALSLA010000040.1 coordinate 7,291, forward strand.
GTATCCTCTATATGCTCAGTTAGAATATGTTCGCTTACAAGCCGAACATGCTGCATTGAAAGAAGAAGTAAGCACTATGGAATCTATGACACAAAAACTTCGCGCTACACTCAAAGAAGAGCGCCAAAAACGCGATCGACTTCAAGAGCAGTATCGGACACTTGTCGGTACTATCGAGGGGTATGACCATATGCTCGACGCTTTAGTCGATTTCGATACTGAAAAACTCTCACGACAAGAGATGATGAAAGATATTAATCTGGCCATGCGGCGTTATGCCCTCTCCTCAAAGCATCTGGAACAAAACGGTTCCCAATCCATGAGAGTGCATATTATCACCCCGTATGCCAAACGCGATAATATTGCCAAGTTTATGAAGCATCTCATCAACAAAGGCTACAGCCATGTCGAAACTCAAAAAATCGAACGTGATGACACACTTTATGAAAGTCTGGTGGAGATACGTCCATGAATGAACAGTTTGAACTTCTGGAGTCCCAACTCAGCGAGATGTCTGCTGTAAAACGGATCGGTATCTATGTTACTATTGTTGCAGCGCTTCTTTTTATGAGCTGGAATTTTTTCGGTGAACCGTTATACCATGATATCGAACGCGAACGTCACGCCATTGCATCATTGGAACATAAACTGCAACAGCGCGGTACCCACTCGTTAGAACGTGCTATTTCCAAATGCCGTAACAAGATATTGACCCTTCAAGACGACCTTACAAACGTCCATTTTAAAAATCAGTTCTTACGTACCAAGCTGGAGTCGATCGGATTTATTCTCTACAGTCAAGAAGGTGCGGCACAGATACTCGACGATCTTTTGAAACAGTCGGTGAATCACGGCATTACGATCGATCTGATCGAATCAGAAAAAAAAGAGCACTCATATCTGCCCTATATCCAGGAAAAATCGCAAATTCATGTCACCGGAAACGGCAGTTTTAAAAGTATTATTGCACTGATGCAGTATATTGACAGCCTCAATGTTCTTATGCGTACCCAATCCGTCATTATCGGTATTGACGACAATAACGCCACCCGATTCGACATGAATCTCTCACATTACGGAGTCGAACTATGAGAGTATTTCTAATTGGACTGTCTCTGCTGTCTGCTGCAAAACTCATTGCCGTAAATCTTGACATCACTCCTATTGTCCATAAAATCGACTCCCTTCAACAGAGCAGACAGACCTCGCCTACAGTGGACTATGATGTTTTTGACCCGTTTGCCAAAGCCAAGCCTCTATTGGCACAAAAAAAACAGCCGCCTATTACAAAAAAAAGAATTCGACCGATTATAGTTCAGACCATACTCAATCGCCGTGCCCTCATTGACGGGAAATGGTACGCGGTGGGAAGTCGTATTTACGGCAGTACCGTTACTGCAGTCAAACAGAACCATATTGTCCTTGCCAAAAACGGCAAAACCGTTACGATTCCGCTTAAAACGGGCAAACGTATTATAATTACCAAGGAACCTGACCAATGAAGCTGTTTTTGATCTTTCTGTGCAGCGTGATGCTTCTAGCGGCCTCTGAACACTCTTGTGACGAGACACTTTTTACCTTTGACGTCACCCCGCAAAGCGGTAATGTACGTATTATCGATATTGTTGAAAATGTCGCACATGAGTGCCGTTTTTCCGTTAGAATCACTGATGATGAAGCCAAAAAAGTACTCAATACGCCGCTCTTTCTGGTACACATTAAAGACTATACTTTAGACAATATTTTTGATTTTCTCTTTACTCAGCACAATATGTTCTATACTTTTGATGCCGTTAAAAATGTCTTAACACTCTCCTACCTTGAAACCCGATCTTTTATTATTGATTATGTCAATTTAACCGAGCACTCTACCGACTCGACCAAAACCATTACCGTAGGTGCTGCCTCAATGTCCAATAACAATAGTCAAAACGGCTCACAGAATCGCAGCAACAATACACAGCAACGTTCAAGCAATGCCGACTACACGACAGTCATTTCCAAATCAAAATTCGAGTTTTGGGACAAACTCAGCCATGAGATCGACACCATCTTGTCACGTGACGGCGACATCATGCAGATTGAAAGCAAGTCAATCATTAATCGTGAAGCCGGTATTGTTACCATCACCGGTACCAAAGATCAGATTGATCGAATCAGCAGTTATCTTGAAAAAGTCAAAGGCCGCCTGCACAAACAGGTGATGCTTGAGACCAAAGTATTTGAACTGCGCTACAGCAACAAAGAGAGTACCGGTGTGGATTGGAGCAAATTCAACCTCTCTCTTAAGGGTGATACCAAGAACCTCTTTACCAACAGTGCCAATGACTCCGGCTACTCCTTCAGCTATCAATTCTCTATGGACGGATTGATTGATTTTTTAAATCAATACGGTCATTTGAGTGTTCTCTCGACTCCTAAAATTTTAACACTCAACAATCAACCCGCTGTCATTAACGTCGGCAATCAAATTAACTACCGCTACGAAACCGGCAGTGTCAGTGCCACCAATGTCGGAGCCTCTACGACCAATACCTATTTGATGAGTTCGGTATTTATTGGACTGACACTCAATATTGTGCCTGAAATTACCGATGACGGTTTTGTCATTTTACGTATCAACCCCGTTATCAGCGAAGAGCTGGACGAGAGTGATCGTCTCAACACGGACAACCCTAACAGCGGTGTCGATGCCAACGGCATTCGTATTATGCCGCCCGATATTAAGATTAAGCAGCTCTCTTCCATTGTTAAAGCTAAAAACGGCAGCCGTGTCGTCATCGGCGGGCTCATCTCAACCACCAAACAGGACATTGACACCTCCATTCCGCTTTTAAGCGCTCTTCCCGTATTAGGCGGACTGTTTCAGCACAACAGCAAAGAGAGTTTCAAAACCGAACTCATCATTGTAGTTACACCTAAAATTATTGACTATAACAACTTTCCTTCCATCGACAACATTGAAGACCTTCTTGAGGAGTCACTGCATGAGTAGTTTTCAAGAGGCATCGGCTATTTTCGACACAACATTTGACACTCAAGAGTATTTTGAGAGTTTAAGTGCCGAGTTTGCCAAAAACTCTCTTATTGAAAGTATTGAGTCACGGCAGACCCCTTTGCTTTTTTTACTCGGCGAACCCGGTGTCGGAAAAACGTACCTGCTTCATATGCTGCAGCAGCGTTTTCCCGATACAACAATCCTTTTTGCTACCGACCCCTTTTCGACTCCGGAAGCCTTATTGCATTTTTTGCTACAGGAACATGTTTCAGGAAACGAAACAACGCTGAGTCGTCTCAAAGAGTCTGCAATTGCTCGGTTTAAAGAACAGAGCAATCATCTCATTATTATCGACGAAGCACAACTGCTCGATGAGCGTGTTTTAGAGTTTATTCGACTCCTTACCGATACCGGACATTTCTATTTTTTGCTCGCAATGCACCAAGAAGACGGTATGAAAATCGTTAAAAAACGTCATTTTGCATCACGAAATCACCGCGTAATTACGCTTGGAACACTTCAAAACAATGAAATTGAGCAATATATTCAAGCACAGCTGCTTGCCCATTCGCTGGGCAACCTAAGTGATCTGTTTCAAAATAAACAGATTCGTGCCATTGAACATTTTTCACAGGGAAATTTTCGACTGGTCAAGCAGATGCTCAAACATATATTTTCAATTATGGACTATGCCAAAAACCACGGTCACCCTCGGTATGCTACTCCTACATCCTGTGTTATCACCATGGCAGCTATTGATTTAGGAATTATTGATGCATAACAGTTTTGAAACGCTTCAGCAACGATGCCGTCGCTACCGGATGCGACGCCTCCTCTCCAAAAGTATGATTTTACTTGTCAGCGTCGGACTTCTGGCAGTGGCAGTTTATGCTTACATGTATTTTTTCAATAAGATCCCCGCTACTGAAACAGCTGAAAAAGTCATTGTAAAAAGCAATGAAACTCTTGAGGCAAACCTGACATCCAAAGCCTCCCTGCCCGTTGCACTGCCGCCGGTAACAGCTGCTAAAGACATGAACTACAATTTACATGTAGATGCTGACTATATTCCACCCCGATCACCGAAAATTCCCAAAAAAGAGAGACAGGCAACACCACTGAAAGAGACAGAACAACCGATCCCTTCCAAAGAGCCAATATCGGCAATGCCAACCAAACCGGTGCCGGCTCCGCCGAAATCCCTCTCCATGTCCGTTACAAAAATTGACACGCTTAAGGCAATGCAGCAGCTTTATACGAAAGAACCCAGCTATGCGCAAGCACTTAAAATTGCACAGACATACTACCGTAACGGTCGCTATTCCAAAGCATCGCTCTGGGCAAAAAAAGCCAATATTTTAGATCGTGAACGTGCCGGTGCATGGATTCTTTATGCCAAATCGGAATATGCCAAAGGACACCGACAGCGTGCCGTTGAAATCTTGAGGCTCTATCTTGCCAATGCCCACTCTGATGAAGGCGATGCACTGCTTCGCCACTGGATGAAAGGAGAATAACCATGAAACAAATTCTGACACTGTTCCTGCTGTCTGCTGCAGTATATGCCACGCCCTATACTGACTTTTCCAAAGCCTACAAAGCAAAAGAGTATATTAAAGCGTGTCAAATCGGAAAAAAGCTATTTACCTACGAGCGTGATGAAAAATTCCTCTCGCTTATTGGGCATGCGTGCCTGCAAGCAGACTACATCGATACGCTTGCCATGATTCAAAGCCGACTCAGAAGTTCTGCCGAAGCCCGGGAAAATGCCGTTGTCTTTGCTTCTATTTTATTGCAAAAGCGGTTGATTTATCAGTATATGTACGACAATACGGATCTCTCGCGTTTGAGCCTTCCTATTGGTAAGCATCCGCTCTCATATGCTTTTGTTGCCATACGAGACGGCAATATCACCCTCACATCCCAAACTCCCAAAGTCATTGAGTTTCAACACGACGGTATTCGCTACAAGCTCTATATTGACCGACAACAAAAAGGTAAAGTCATTATTGAAGCCCACCATACCGACAACACTACAACAATCCACAGGTACCTCTAATGATTAAACAAGTTGTACGCCTCGGCGATCTGTTAATCGACAAAGGACTCATTACCCAAGAACAACTCATGCATGTCCTGAGCTTGCAAAAAGAGTCCAACTTTACCAAAAAACTGGGCGAATTGCTCATTCAAGAGGGCTATGTTACCTACAAAGAGATTGCCCGCGAGCTTTCGGCACAGCTCAACATTGAATTTATTGACATTTACGGCGAAGAACTCGACTTTAAACTCATTGCCCGATACCCGGTACATGTCCTTGAAAATGCCGAAGCAATTCCGTTGCGTGAAGATGAGGAGTACATTCATATTGCCACATCCAATCCGTTAAACTATGATGTCTTGGAAGCGCTGGAACATATTGTTATTGCCAAGCCCATTAAGCTCTATCTTGCACTCGATGAAGATGTTCGTAATATTTTTCAGAGAATTGAGATAATTCAAAATACCAAAACCATTGCCGAAGAGGTGAAACGCGAAATTTCCGATGAAGCCTATAAAAGCGACAGCGACGAAAGCGCGGTCATGCGTCTTATTACGCTCATTATTAAAGATGCCATCATGCGTAATGCAAGCGATATTCACATTGAACCCGATGCACACGAAGTTTCGGTTCGCTGTCGCGTTGATGGGATCTTGCACGAAATTTTTGTTTTTGAACTGGCCATTTACAATGCGATTGCCTCCCGCATTAAAATTCTGGGAAATTTAGATATTTCCGAACGACGCAAAGCTCAAGACGGACGTTTTTCCATGAAAATTGACCAAGGCATGTACGATTTTCGTCTCTCAACCACGCCTACCTTTTTCGGCGAATCAATTGTCATGCGAATTTTAGATCAGCAAAAAATACTGCTAAAGCTCACCGATTTAGGGATGGAAGAGAACAATTTGCATGTTTTTGAAAACATTATCAATTCCCCGTTTGGCATTGTTCTCATTACCGGCCCCACCGGAAGTGGTAAGACCACCACACTCTATGCGGCACTTAATGAAATTAAGAGCTTAGAAAACAAAATTTTAACGGTTGAAGATCCTATTGAATATCAGCTGCCTCTTGTACAGCAGGTACAGGTGAATGAGAAAGTCGGATTTAACTTTTTTGCCGCATTAAAATCCTTTTTACGTCAAGATCCCGATGTCATTATGGTAGGTGAAATTCGCGACATGGAGACCCTCAATGCTGCGGCACAAGCATCCTTGACAGGTCATTTGGTTTTCTCCACCCTTCATACCAACGACGCTCCGAGTGCCATTAGCCGTATGGTACAGATGGGTCTTGAACCCTATCTAATTGCCGATTCACTTTTAGCCATTGTCGCACAGCGTCTGGTACGTAAAAACTGTGAATATTGTAAAAGTGAGTACAAACCTCATAAAAACCTCTTGGCCAAAGTCGCCCCTTATATTGATTCGAGTGCGCTCTTTTACAAAGGTAAAGGGTGTCCCAAATGCAATATGAGCGGCTACAGCGGACGTATTATGATTGTTGAAATTTTACAGGTTAACGATACCATCTCACTCATGATCTCCACCAATGCAAGCAAATTTGAAATTGCCAAGAAGGCAGAAGAAGAAGGAATATTCACTCCGATGATTGCCGACGGTGTACACAAGGCACTTCAAGGAATCATCCCTCTTGAAGAGGTCATGCGGGTTACCAAAGGCTAATGTGTGAAATTTTTTGAGATCTATTACCGTCACGGCAAACGGAAAAGTACGATTGTATTGGAAACTTCCAATAAACTCGATGCCATGCAAAAATTTCAAAAAATGGAACTGGGTGTTATTGTTACCGTGAAAGAGGTCTCCGAACCGCTGAAACTGAAGGTTCGCAAGCTTATTGAACAGCAGAACAATCCCATTAAGAACAAACGCATTCCGATTGAAAGCTACATTGCCGCACTGCGCCAACTCAGCGTTATGCTCGATGCGGGTATGCCTATCAATGTCTGTCTGGCAGAAGCAAACAAATCAACTCAAGAACCCATGCTCAAAGCAATCTTACAGCATGCAACCGAAGATATTGAAGGCGGCATCAGTCTTACTGATGCACTCAAACCCTACGCTCCTCAATTGGGAAATCTGTCGATCTCTATGATTCATTTGGGAGAGCAGACCGGAACACTTGCCGAATCAATCACGCGACTTGCCGAGATTTTGCAAAATATTCATGACAACCGTGTCAAGCTCCGTAAAGCAACCCGATACCCGCTTATTACCATTGTGGCAATGATGATCGCCTTTACCATTGTCATTATCTTCGTTGTACCGCAATTTGAAGAACTGTTTCGCGAAAGTAATGCCGAACTGCCTTTTCCAACGCTACTGCTGCTCTGGACGGAAAACGCTTTAACGCACTATGGACCTTATATTGCTGTTGTCGGTCTCTTTTTTGCAGCGCTCTACTCCTACTTTTACAAAAAAAGTGCCGCATTGGCACTTCAAAGTGACCGATGGCTTTTAAAGATCTATATTGTCGGTGCTGTCACCCGTTACGCCATGCTGGGACGCTTTGTCTATATTTTCAATGTTTTGGTTCATGCGGGCATTCCTATTGTTGATGCACTCAAAGCTGCCATAGGTGTTGTGGACAATCGCTACATGAAACAGCAGTTTTCCAAAATTACCGAAGCTGTAGAAGAGGGACGCTCCCTTCACAGCGGTTTTGAATCGTCAGAATTTTTTGAAAGCATGGTGTTGCAGATGCTAAAAGCCGGTGAAGATGCCGGCGCACTCAATACGATGCTCGAGAAAATTACAACATACTATAATGACAAGTATGATAACATTATTGACAATGTCTCTTCAATGATTGAACCCATTCTCATTGCCGCTATTGCGGGGTTTGTACTCGTCTTAGCACTGGGTATCTTTTTGCCGATGTGGACCATGGCCGAAGCGATGGGAATGTAATGAAACCGAATTTTTCTTAAGGCTCTATTATGGAATATGAAACCGGAACCCTTACCATTGCCGTCATCTCATCAATTGTTCTAGGATTCGCGTTGTGGATTATTCATAAGATTAATGAAATATAGATACAAATACCGTTCGATCAGTCATCCACCAAGGTAAAGGTTCCGTTAGTGCTATCGTAAACCCAGTGTTTCGAGGTACACGGCTTCCCTGTCTTGCAGGTATTCACCCCTTTGGTATCGTTCGATGCAGGGCCCCAATATGACGTACCGCTCTGTGTCCATCCTATAGCAGAAGCATTTTTTAAGATAGCATCAAGAGGGTTACCCAAAGAGTCGGGAAAGCCGTTGCTGTTGAGATCGGCTTGCGTAATGGAGGCACCACAGGTAAAACTCCCTTCGTTAATAATCCACTCACCGTTACATGCATCAAGTGCTGCTTGAACCGATGCGGCGGTAGAGAGTTCTGCGGCAATTTTAGAGTTGTCGCTCAGCCCTGAAAACTTGGGAATGGCAACTGAAGCCAACACCCCAATAATGACAATAGCAAAAATCAGCTCAATAAGGGTGAACGCTTTCGTCTTCATTAGAAGTCAATAACTTGACCCGTTGCACCGGAGTTGGTACATTTTGTCTGTGCTTTGGTGTCGTTAAAGTTGGCGCAGGTAATGACCGTCGTTATGGTTCGATTGGCGGCATTTAGCGTAATAGTAGCCGCATCGGAAGTACCGTTGTCTCGGTAGGCGTACGATCCGCCGCCCGCAGCTGACGTATAACTCCAGTTTTTACCGTTAATGGTGACCAAGTCACTCAGCTCTACGGTGGCGGATGTCTCCGCCTCATCCACGTCAACCACACTCAAGTAGGCTGACGGTGCCGCACTTTCAGTATCTTTGACAATTTTAATCACATTGTTGGCAACGGCGTTCTCTTTGAGGTTTTTAAACTTGGGAACCGCTACGGCTGCCAGCACTCCAATAATGACAATGACAAAAATCAATTCAATCAGTGTAAAACCGCTTCGTCTCATTTTTGCTACCTTTTTTTGTTAAATTTTAATGTTTTTAGTATAGATAAGTTGTAATTAAAACTACCTTAACTTGACTGTATATCGACACTTGTTTAAAATTCTTAATGCCACTGTAAGCATATTTTCCTATGATGTCTTACAAAATTTACATGTAAAAAGACGTAACCATGCCTAACCGACTACAATACGAAGACTCCCCCTATTTACAACAACATCAAAACAATCCGCTTGACTGGTACCCGTGGTGTGACGAAGCCTTTGAAAAAGCGCTTGAAGAGAACAAGCCTATTTTCATCTCTATCGGCTACAGTGCTTGCCACTGGTGCCACGTGATGGAACATGAAGTGTTTGAGAACGAGCATGTTGCGGCATTTATGAATGCACATTTTATTAGCATTAAAGTAGACCGTGAAGAGCGTCCCGATATTGACAAATATTACCAAGAGGTACACCTGTTGCTCAACCGCCGTCCCGGAGGCTGGCCGACTTCGATTTTTTGCACACCGCAAAATCAACCTATTTTTGCCGCTACCTACCTAAGTGTTGAAAGTCGCAACCAATCCATGGGTTTTGCCGAACTTACCAAGATCATTAGCACCAAAGTTCAGGAAAAAGACCCAAAACTTTACGAAAATGCCGAAGAGATTCAAGGGTTTTTAACCACAGCCACCCACCCCAAAGAGGCGACACGACTTAAACTTGAAATTTCAAATACATTTTTACAGCAGTGCGAACACAATTTTGAAAACCGTTTCGGAGGCTTTAGCGTGCAGCCGAAATTCCCCCATACCTCTACTCTGACGGCACTGAGTAATCTCTTTTTGCTTACTCAAGACGATACCGCCAAAACCATGGTCACCAAAACCCTGCATGCCATGCAGCGCGGCGGACTGTATGACCTCATAGACGGCGGTTTTTGCCGTTACAGCGTCGATACAGCGTGGCTGGTACCGCATTTTGAAAAGATGACTTACGACAATGCCCTGCTCTGTTCACTTTACGCCAAAGCATTTCACATCTTTAATGATGACACATTCCGACGTACCGCCATTGAAACCGCAACATTTATGCTGGAGTTTATGAGCGAAGACCATCTCTTCTACTCTGCCAGTGATGCCGACAGTGACGGTGACGAAGGCAAATATTTTGTCTATGACTACCACGACACTTTGACACACTTGCAAGAACACGGTTTTAGCGCTAAAAAGAGTGAAGCGATTTTGGCACAATTAGGTATTACCCCCGAAGGTAATTTTGAAGGTCACTCTATTGTGCGTATTGATGACAACTCACGACCCGAATGGTTTGAGAACGTACAGCACCTGTTACGTAGCATACGCTCCAAACGCAACTATCCTTTCATTGATAAAAAAATACAGACCTCATGGAATGCCATGATGATTCAAGCGTTGTTTACATTAAGCAGCATCGAACCACGGTTCCAAGAGATTGCCGTGGCACATCTAAAAGCCCTGCTTCACACCATGCTGGTAGATGAGTGTCTCTACCACTCCACTCTCATCCACAAATCTCCAAAAGTAAAAGCCTTTCTGGAAGATTATGCCTATTTGGGCGTCGCACTTATTAGTGCATACGAAGAGACATATGATGAACATTATCTCATTGAAGCACAGAAAATGGCAAACCGTGCGCTGGAACAGTTTTACAACAACGGAATGTGGTATTTTAGCAAAGGGGAGTTTGAAACCAAGGCCGACACAACCGACAGCTCTTACCCCGGCTCCGTCGGAGTTATTGTCGACTTGCTGCTCTCCTTAGGCTCTTTAGTCGATGAAAAATATCGCCGTTTTGCCTTTAAAACATTGGAATACTACTCGTACGATCTTGCTCGCCGTCCTATTAACGCACCCTATCTGTTTAATCAAATGATGCGTTACCTTAAAGAAGATCGCATTGTCAAAAGCAAATTACATGTAAAACAGGTATTGCGCTACCCTTTCAGCCTAAAACAATTTGATGCCGACGTAGAAGGTTATCTGGTCTGCGGCATGCAACACTGTTTTGCCCAAACATCACACAGCAGCGAACTGGATGCTTTGATTGACAAATCGCTTTAATATTATGACGGATGGCACGGCAACATTGTTCACAACTCTTTTTAAACCTTTCTGTTTTATAATAAACGTTATATAGGAAGAAGGAATATTTATGGGAACCAAACGTGATATGATCGAAGATGAATTCAAAGAAGATACCAAACTCGATGACCTGCTGCACGAAGAGCGGCGTAAACAAAAATCCAAAAAGAAAAAAAATGACAAGCGTGGCAGCAATAAAAAGAAAAATCGTGTTGCCGTTTGGGTTAAAAAAGAGGTTTTAGAGTACGAAAAAGAGTTGCGTATCCTGCAAATTGAACTCTTGAAAATGCAAAACCATCTCAAAGATACGGGTCAAAAACTGCTCATGATCTTTGAAGGGCGTGATGCTGCGGGAAAAGGCGGTACCATTAAACGTATTACCGAACATATCAATCCAAGGGGTGCCCGTGTCGTTGCACTCAACAAACCCTCAGATACCGAACGCTCCCAATGGTATTTTCAACGCTATGCCTCCCACCTGCCCTCTGAAAGTGAAATTGTCCTCTTTGACAGGAGCTGGTACAATCGCGGCGGCGTTGAACCCGTCATGGGGTTTTGTACGCAAGAAGAGCATAAAGAGTTTTTACACGAAGTACCCGAGTTTGAACGCATGCTGGTCAACTCCGATATTACACTGTTTAAATTCTATTTTTCGGTTTCTAAAAAAGAGCAGGCCCGCCGTTTTGAAAAACGTAAAACCGATCCGCTCAAGCAGTACAAACTCTCTCCGGTCGATCAAAAATCTCAAGAACTTTGGGACAAATACACCATTGCCAAATATTCAATGCTTCTGGCTTCTCATACAACTCATGCCCCATGGACCGTTATTAAATCCGATAACAAGAAAAAAGCGCGTATTGAGTGCATTAAACATATTTTACGCCATATCGACTATCCCGATAAAATCTCCAAAAAAGCACTTAAAGCCAATTCAGAAATTCTATTTTCGGGCGATATTGAAATTAAGAACATGGAAAACAGCATGTCCTTGAAAAAAAATGAGAGGGGAGGAATCATGGAATGATTCGATTGCTTCTACTGAGTCTGGTACTCTTTGGCGTTGCGATGCTCCAAAGCGGTTGTGAACGCAACGACTACCAGCACCCGCTTCACCGCAATAAATAACACTGCTGTTCTCTCTTTACAGAAAAGAGAGAATCGCCTCTTCTATATTCTCTTTTTCAACAACCGTCGTATGTACCGCTTTTTTATTGAAAAGTGCTTCAATCATCGGCGGAATCGTAACGTTTGCTTCTTTTGAAATGGCATGTAACGCGTCAATGTCTCGCGTATCCGTTTCACCGGTAAGAGCATTGGCAATAGTGGGTGAGAACTTTGTCCACTCTGCCGTAGAATAGACAATCATTACCAAAGGCTTCTCTTTAGATGTTTCATACGCTTTCAAACAGGTTGCCGTATGCGGATCCATCAGGTAACCCGTCTCTTCAAAGGTTGTTTTAATATATGCCTTGCCTTCGGCATCACTACAATAATCAGCTGCAAAGATCTCTTGCAGTCGTGCCAATTCATTGACATTCAGACGATACACCTGCTTCGTATCGAGATCGTGCATAAGCTCACGAGTACGCTCGGCACCCAGTAGCGAATATAACACTCGCTCAACATTGGAAGATTTTAAAATATCCATTGCCGGCGATGTTGTCGCAATGAGTCGGCTTTCGCGCAGATCATACACACCGGTATGAATAAGACGGGTTAAAATATTGTTCTCATTTGACGAAACTACCAGTTTTTCAACCGGAAGCCCCATCTGCATGGCATAGAAGGCACCTAGAATATTGCCGAAATTACCGCTGGGTATATTGAGATAAACCTTCTCACCCATAGCAATGACCTCGGCTCTTACCAACTCAAGATAGCTGTGAATGTGATAGATAATCTGAAAAATAATACGTCCGAAATTGACCGAATTGGCTGCTGAGAGCGAAATATGTTTTGCATTGAGCGTTGCTTTAAACCGCTCCGATGCCAACAGCGTTTTAAGTGCATTTTGCGCATCGTCGAAATTACCTTTAATACCGATAACTTTAAGATTTTCCGCATCTTCCGTAACCATCTGAAGACGCTGTACATCGGAGGTTCCCTTTTCCGGATAAAGACAGGCGACTTTGACGTTTTGTTGATTTTTAAACGTCTCAAGTGCCGCCGGACCGGTGTCACCGCTGGTAGCTGCTAAAATAAGATAGTTTTCATTTCGCTCTTGAGCGATGGCCGAAAGCACTTTGCCAAAAGGTTGCAGTGCCATATCTTTAAAAGCACGGGTCGGACCGTGATAGAGTTCACTGACGTATAAGTCGTCATAAACCTTAACAACGGGAACCGGATTGCCGGGGTCATCAAACGCATCATAAAGCGCCAGTGCCTCGTCAATAACCTCTTGGGCTATGTCAATATTAAATACATGTAAAAAATCACGTGCCAACGCTTTGTAGTGTGATTTGCGATGTTTTTCTAAAAAATCAATGCCCAAAGCAGGAAGCGTTTCGGGTACATAAAGACCGCCAAAAGAAGCAATTGGACTTAAAATCGCCTCGGAAAACGTGACGCTCTTTGGGTGTTTTCCATCATTTCCGCGTGTTTCAATAAAGTTCATACTCACTCTTATTGTAGTTTTTTCGGCATTATATCTAAAAACGCTTGCTATAGACATGACAACACCTCTTCATCTGCGCTTCATCTTTCAATGGTATGATGCTCCTTTCATCTTTACGATTTCAAAGGATTTTTATGCGTTTTGTTCTTCCGGTACTGCTTCTCTTCACGGTCACTCTCTTTGCCTACAGTACCAACGACACCATCAGCACAAAGATGCAGCAGACGTTGCAACTCGACCCCAAAAAAATCACCATAGTCGATTTTTTTGCGTCATGGTGCGGTTCATGTAAAAAAGAGATTCCTCATATTTCCAAAGTCAATGCACAGCTTGACCCAAACAAATATGAAATTATCGGTATTGACGTTGATAAAAAACTTTCGGAAGGCATTGCCTTTCAAGAAGCGCTTAAAGCTAAGGGGCACCTGAACTTTCGTGTTATTAACGACCCTGAAAACAACATTGTCAAAGCATTTAACCCCATCGGTATGCCCGCACTCTATTATATTAGAGATCATAAAGTACTCAAAGTGCTCTACGGAGCCATCGATGATATCGACGATGTTATTCGTAACGATTTAAAAGCATTGGAGTAGCCCGTGAATGCCATAGTCCTTGTTCTAACGGCACTGCTTGTTGGCGGTTGCAGTGGTATTGTCGATGTCAAACCCTGGGAGAAAGAGCGTCTCTCCCGTGAAAGTATGCAAAACTCGGCCGGTAACGGTCTTGTGAGCAAGTTCGATGCACATGTCTATTTCTCTAAAGAAGCAAGCAAAGGCGGCGGTGGAGTTGCCGGAGGGGGATGCGGATGCAACTAGCTACCAAACTCTCCTTGTTTACATGCGGTTTGCTTGCCGTCGGAACGCTTCAGGCAGAAGATTACGTCAGTGTACAGTATGTTCATTACGATGAAGAGAGCGGACGAACAACCGTCATGTCACCGGCTCTTGAAGTCAGCAAAGATTTCGGCACCGACTACACACTCAAAGCCTCATTGGTTCTTGACAGCATCAGCGGTGCCAGTCCGTCATGGTATGACAGCTCCAGCGGTGCTTCGGCATTTTCGCGCGGCACTACCTCGAGTGATCGTGTTGTTTACGGTAATATCGATTATGATGACACCCGAACTGCCGGATCTGTCGCATTAACAACACGTTTTGCATCGCGTGACGAGCTCACCGTCGGCTATAGCCGCTCTTACGAAAGCGACTATGAGGCCAATGAACTCTCTGCCGAATATCTCTACAATCTTGACAGCAGCCGTAACCGTACCCTCTCGTTTGGACTCTCGTACCAATTTAATCGCGTATTGGTTGAAGAGTACGCGAGCAATACCAACCGTTTTAGAGACGATGATGATGACGATGACGATGATTACGACTCCAGTAGCGGGGCAAGCCAATCATTTGATATTAACGTGCTCACTGCCGAGATCGGTGTTACCCAGATAATCAACCCGACTTCACTGGCAAAAATTTCGGTTTTCTACATTAACGAAGACGGTTATTTGAGTAACCCCTACATGAATGTTGTACGCAACTACAACCTCAATAACAGCGCTACAGCAGAGGTAACGGCAGAGAGCAAGCCCGACACCCGAACCGCCTATGGCATGACACTTCAGTACATTAGTGCGCTTAGCGACACACTCAGTACGAATACATCCTACCGTTTGTACCGTGATGACTGGGGTATTTTGTCTCATACCGTCAATACCGAACTCTATTATGAATACGGCGACAATTGGCTGTTAGGTCTGGGATTGCGCTACTATAAGCAAAACGAAGCCGATTTTTACAGTGAAAGCAAAACCTTTTTTACCAATGAAACCTATGCCAGCAGTGACCGGCGCATGAGTGATTTTCATGCCCTTTCCTACAAAGCAAATGCACGCTACCGTGTCAATGACGACTGGAGTGTCAACGGCGGTATTACCTATTATGACCAAAGCAAACATTTTGATGCTCTGTACTATACTCTGGGGCTAAAATACAACTTCTAGGGTTTCAATGCAGCAGTTCATCTACCGTTTTGAGAGTATGAGCACACCATGTGAGCTTCTGCTCTTTAGCAGATCCAAACATCAATCCGATACAGTGGCACAAGCCATTGTCAAAGAGAGTAAACGCCTGGAACACAAATACAACTACTACAGTTCCCATTCGTTTCTGCAACGTATTAACAGTCGCGACGCACAGCATCTCGATGCCGAAACAAAAACACTTCTTCAGCGTGCCAAACAGTACTACCGAGCAACAAACGGAATCTTTGACATTACCGTGGCAACCGTTAAAGAACTCTACACAACCCTGGCAAGCCGGAGCGAACTTGAGAGACAAAAAGCGCAACTGCTCCCTTTTGTCGGATGCGAACATTTCAGTATAAAAAAAGAGAACATCGTCTTTGACAACCCCTACACTAAAATTGATCTTGGCGGTTTTGTCAAAGAGTATGCCGTCGATCGTGCGGTTACTCTGGTTAAAAAACATAAAATGACGGCGGCACTCATTAATTTTGGCGGCGATATTTACGCCTACGGTACAAAACCTGACGGCACAAAATTTAAAGTCGGTATTAAAGATCCTGAAAATCGTGCCGTTCACGCAATGTTTCTTGAACTTAACAATGAAGCACTGACCACTTCCGCATCGTATGAACGCCATTATATTATTGAAGAGAAAACCTACTCGCATATTATTTCAAAAAACGAGATTTCTCAAACACCCCGATCTGTCAGCGTTATTTCACCAAATTGTGTTGAAAGCGGTGTCTATTCAACCGCACTCATGATCAATCCTGATCTCCGGACAAAAAATCGTGTCGTTATGCTCTAAAGAGCTCCTTGTATTTTGTTTCAATATACAAAGCGCACTCTTGGTATTTTTTTACATGTAACGACTCAATCGTATCAATCAGGGGGCGGTACTTCACATAAGTCTGCCAGACACGCGCTGCACTCTCACGCCCGCGGCGTTTCAGTTCAAACGCCGTAGCTGCGTTGATGAAACCTTTTAAAATATTGCTCTCGTCTCGGTCTCCTCTACTACGGTACGCTTTCCAGTCGGTTTCAAGCACTTCGTGCGCCTGAGCAAATGCACTATCTTCAAGCATCTGCATAAATTCATCGATATTATGTTGTGGCATTGGCGACGCTTTCATTTAAAGCAGCGGCTTTAAAATATAGTAACTTGCGCCAAACATTGCCAGAGTCAATGCCAAGAATTTCAGACTCACACTCATAAAGCTCACAACCTGACACCCAGTGCATGACACGACACGGCTTGCTTCATATTTTGCATAGGCAAAGTAACCAATATTAAGCAATATTAGAGCTACTGTGGCATATACATTAAACGTATAAAACATTTGCAATGTACTTTGTTCAAAGGAAAACAGCGGTGTAAACAGCGTTAGAAACTCCAAGACTAAGAGTTTGGTCATCATACTTTTAAAATATTCTCGTCCCGAAACGGGAGCATTTGAATCAAAACTGCCGACCACCCCCGAATACGCCAGCTCTTTTTCCAGATTTTTACGCTCTTTGGCATTCATTTTTGTTGCAAAACTACCGCCGAATATATAATCGAACTTTCGCTGTATACGCCGTGACAATGCTCCTTCAGCCTGTAAGGCATGTTGGTTGCCATCACGATCCTGATAGATTAAAGAGATACTCTCATAACGATGAATGGTACGTTGAACATCCGGAAGATACAGTGTGGTTTCCAGCGATGGCACCCACCCCTTTTTTTTAATAATTCTCGGATTGATCAGCTCTAAAAAATTTCCTTCATCATCTTTAACCACCACAACGGCAAGGGGGTAGGCAATCTGTATGGCAGCCAAGCCGTCGGCATTGTTAGCTTTGGCTGTATCTTTCATATCTTCTATGAGGTCATGAAGCGCATCGTCAAATACCCTGACATCGGAAGAGACCAAATCAATACGACTGTCAGGGTATACTACTATATCTCGAACCATGATATATTCTACTCCTATTAAAGAGTATTATTATAGAGTGTCATCATAAAAAAGGGCTTATAGGAAGATGTTCCATGCAGTAATGGCAGACTCCACAAAGGAATCTACATGTAAATTTAGTAGGTTAAAATACGCGGCAATTCTTTGGCTTGAGCAATCCACCCTTCAACTTGTGAGAGTACCGGAACTTTACGTACCAGTTTCCGTTCGGCATTGACCGCTTCCATTTTCGCCGTTAGATTTTCGGCATTACGCGTTGCCAGTTGCGGAATGGTGTTGACATTGGCAAATTCTAACAGATCGGCATATTGCGAGCTGATTCCTTTAACACGTGCCAAGTCTGCTTTATTGACCCATGTTAAAATCAATTTTTGGCTAATGCCCGACTCTTTAGCCAAATTGGCACGACCTGCCGGTTTTGCTCCCGCTTCAAGAAGTTTTTCAAGTGAACCAATACCGATCTCTTTAAGTTTCTTCTCGTACGTTGCACCGATGCCTTCAATATCTGAAAGTTTTGCCATGGTATCCCCTTTTTTTAGATTATTATCTATAGTTACAACTTAAAACTAAGTTAAATTAAATTTTTTAAGCTTAAAAACGTATTGTTTTATAGATTTTTTTAATTTACATGTAATTTTGATGCAGAATATATACTCATTGAAAAAAAGACTCCCAATACAAAACGCCGCTTAAAGCAACATCTATTTTCCTCTCCCTAATGCCCCGATAATTCCGCACAACGAACCAACAAATACAATGGTATAGCCTGTAGGTAAATCAAATACATAAGAGAGCACCATAGCAACAATAATAACGATTGAGCCTGCGACCCAGGCAAAACCCAAAGGGTTAAATGTACTCTGTATCAATGCCAAGTAGGCAGGAACAATGAGTAATACAAACACTACCAGTACGCCTGCCAACTGAACGGATGATGTTACCGTTAAAGCCAGCAGTGTGAAAAACAGCATCTCTTTGGCTACGCCGTGCAATCTATGATAGAGAGTAAAAAACACAAAAGCCACCACCGCATAAAGAATCAAAGGCTCTGTGAGATCGCTAAGGGTGGCAAAGAGAATATCGGTAGCTTGAAGTTTATTAAACAGCTCTGTTCCTTGAGCAGTATTGGAGAGTATAACAATAATGCTGCTGGCTCCAAAAGCATACAACATACCGATAAACGCTTCAATATGTTTCACTCTGTAAGTCGCTAAAGCAATCAGCAGTGCTCCCAAGAGGGCGAAGGTCAGCGTTAACATAAAACTGTATGCTCCGTGAAAGAACAAGAGACTCACTGCCACACCGATGGCGGCAAACTGTCCGATGGCCAAGTCGGTAAAAATTACCCCTCTTTTGATGATTTCCAGTCCAAAAATAGCATGGATACAAACCAATAAAATCGCCAAAATAAAGGCGGGGTAGAGAATGGCAACTATTGACATATCGCTTTTGCTATGGCGGTGTAAAATGCCTCTAACGTATCAATTCCATCAATAGCACCGATATCATGAGGGACAACTTTGACAGTTGCACCTGTTTTTTGAGCAATAAACTTAGCCGTCTTTTTCTCATGATAGACATCTTGTAAAATGGTTTTAACCCTTTGATCTTTCATCTTTTTAATCAGTTCAATAGTGTGTTTAGAACTTGGACTAATTCCCGGAAGTGGTTCAATATTGCCTATACTCTGTACCCCATAACTCTGTAGTGCATAGTTGAAGAGGTCATGATACTGAACCACTTTTTTACCTTTACAACTTTTGTATTTGGTAGCTAGAGCGTTGGCCAGTGCCTGCATGTTGTTTTTAAACGCTTTAAAGTTTTTTACATAACGCTCTTGATTGCTTGGGTCAATTAAAGAGAGTTTCATGCTAATGAGCTCGGCTATAGGGACAATATTATAAATATCAATTGCAAAGTGAGGATTTCCATCAGGATGAATATCGCCATAAGCTCGTGAAACACTTCTTGGCTTATTGATCATCTCAACCGCTCCGCTGACATCGAGAAAGCCGTTAGCACCTTGAGTAATCTTGGGATTGTTGGCACTTTTTAAAAGAGGTGGAAGCCAACCAATCTCTAACTGCCCGCCATTGATAATAAGCAGATCTTCACGGCGAAGTTTACCAATGAGAGAGGGCTTAGGAGTGATGAAATGCGGGTCAAGTTTTGGATTGGATAGCGTGGTAACATTGACCAAATCGCCACCAATGGCTTGGGTGACTTTTGTTAAGTAATTATATGTGGTTGCAATATTGACCTGTGCGAACACAGCCGTTGTCAACAGCGTTACCAGTAGTAATATTTTCATCTGTTAATCCTTTGGTTTTAAAATGCGTGAGCCCCATGAGCTCCGGTTTCTACTAAAAACTCCAGTGCCAGCATATGTTCAGTTTGTCGTACTCCTCCAAAAGATTTTGATCTGTCTTTGGTAAACTGCAGTCGCAGTTTCGAAAATTCAAACGGTCTATACTGCACAATGGCGGAATATTTTCTTAAATCTTCAGGACTGTTAGCGGCATTTTTGTTCAGAGCATCATAGCGTCCTCCAAATTTCCAGTTTCTGTTGAGATCATACAGAAGTTGTGTATAGTACCCCGCTTGTTTCACTCCCGCTTTGTCTCGACTCAGATACTCACTCTGCCATTTTAAAGCACTGTAACTGTCAATGATGTATTGAAGGGTCAATTCCCCACCATAAAGCGTAGCATTTTTATTATTTGTTGTTTTTCCTTTTGCTATGCTGCCTCCTACTAAAGCTGTTACGTTATCGCTGAAGTCAAATCCTGTTTTAAGGTAAGCGACAAAGAGATTGTTGGTTTCGGGATAACCAAAACTAAGCTCATTGTTCCCTTGCATCGCTTCTACTCCTACTAAAAGGTAGTTTTCTGTCGGTGCGACCCAATGCAGTGCGATTCCTGCATCATTAATACCCTCCACCCCTAACATAGCCTCATAGACCAATGGTTGTACTACAAAATGTTGAGCATGTCGGTGAATGGCATTGATGCGCCCAAATCCACTTCGAAATTTTCCCGCTTTAATCTCCAAGTTTTCAGGTAATCTTTTAGTAGTAATGTATGCCTCTTCTATTTCAAGCCCTGTCGGGTGCAGATGAAAAATGGCATTCGCTGTAAAATAGGGACCTACATCAGAGTACATTCCAAGCTCTGCATAGTTGAAATTAAACCCTCTGTTCTTGTTAAAAGGTATCTCATCGACAGCATCAACAAAGCCATCTATGCCATACCCCTCATAGTCGGAATTCTTAATATTCCGACTCACAGCCGAACCGCTTAAAATCAGCGATATATCGGGTATAAAACTTTTTTGGTTAAAACTGTTGTTTTTACTTAATGCCTTTTGTAACTTCTCTTGTTCAGTGGCTTTTTGAGCCTTTTCAAGCAGCATAATTCGCTCTTTTAAATCGGACAGTTCATTAGCGTGCAGTATCTGTGTATACAAAACTAATGAGACCGCTATAGCTTTTCTCATTTTTTTTCCCTTGTCTAATATATGGTTGTCTGTTTGAACTTACGAGAAAAAAGGCGGTGCGTTTGCGTTAAAGTTTTTATTGAGCGTCGTTTTAAAAAACGTTGTCTCACTACAGATAGATTGATAACAGCACTCCAAAGAATCAACAGGGTCTGTAGGCGGCAGAAGGGTGTCACTGTGAAGATTACTATGAATAACACAAACGTCGCAATCACTATGGAGCTGAGCATCGTTGTGTATATGCGTCGTACCCATTAAAGAAGCAGTAAAGTAGATACCAATAATGAAATAGCGTATAATACTCTTTTTCATCAACTACAACCACCCTGCTTCATACGATATTTATGTCGTTGTTTTGGGTTCGGTCAAGAAAGAGAGTGTTAACGTATAGATATCATCAATGATTTTTTTATTGACATAAAGTTTTAAACTGTAAAACAGACACAGCAACCCACTGTTGTTAATACCTAAAATAAAGCTGTAATCACCAAAGTCATACCGTTTCAAACCTTTCGGTGTCGGAGCATTTTCTATATTGTCAATCTGAAAACAGATACCGTTTGGAAAATTGTACGGATATATTGTATCATCTTCTTTAATACTCACGCTTCCCAGATCCGAAGTCACTTGAACCGAGAGCTTGTTGTCCAGTTCGTGTACTCTTAAATTGTAAGGGCCAAAGCTCAACTGCATCGCCACTCCTTTTATATTATATTTTTATTGGCAGTATCATACACTATTCATACCCCTCTTGGCAAAAAAACCAATCAAGTATTCCCGTCACTTCTTCTGAAACACTACTTTTACATCGCCATACTCCAAAGGTGTCACCTCCCATAAAAAATAATCCTGCAGTTTGACATACAGTCCGGTCGGCTCTTGCATGTTAATCATGACCATTCGTTTGGACGTATCGTCAATCAGTTCCAGAACACGCAGAGCATTCATCATGGGAACGGGCGGTTCGCACCCTCGTGAGTCAAACTCATAATATGTAATGCCGTCATTATTATATCTGTAAACAGGAAGATTGCATCCTGTAACCTCTACTGTTTCTCTCATTGTCGTAACCTCACTTCAAATATTTTAGTATCTCCTTGCAGCAGTGA
Organism: Helicobacteraceae bacterium; assembly: GCA_026988515.1. Classification (GTDB taxonomy): domain Bacteria; phylum Campylobacterota; class Campylobacteria; order Campylobacterales; family Sulfurimonadaceae; genus QNZR01. Next base: position 29,593 of record JALSLA010000040.1, read on the forward strand.
CACATCACCGCCGTGTGCCTGTGCAATCTGTTTGGAGAGCTGTAGCCCCAGACCGTTGCCTTTCTCTTTAGTGCTTTGAAACGCTTCAAACAGCAGATCGCTGTTATCAATGGCAATGCCGCTGTCGTACATGCGAAAAATATGAAATGTTCCGTCATCTTCATGTTCCAAGCGTATCTGACCCGTATCGCTGTCATCAAGTTCAATAGCATCAATAGCATTAAAAACAAGATTGCTAAACAACATGGAAAGCAGCTCTATATCACCCTTGAGCATAAAATTTTTCTGCGGAAACTCAAAGTCAATCTCTTTGGCAAAACTGTAGTACCCAATGGCAGTATGAAGCATCTCTAAAAGCTCCTTAAAATAGATCGGTTCAATGTTTACCTTGACCCCTTTAGAGAACAGAAGTGTTGCTTTAATAATGCGCTCTATTCTGTAGATCGACTTCTGAATTTCACTGACAATAGCTCGGTTTTCCGGAATGACACGCTTCATGAGTGTCGAACTCAACAGAGAAATGGAGCCGATAGGGTTGCGTATTTCATGACTTAGATGTGCTGCCATCTGTCCCATGGTCGCTAAGTTTTCTTTGCGTTTTTGCTCCGTAATATCGGTCGCACTCACGAGATATTTGTCTTTATAGTGCGAGGTTTTAATCAGGTAGGAAAACCCCTGATGCACGACTTCATAATCATCACTTTCAAGCTGCAGTGTCGGCAGCAGGTCTATCAGCTCTTTTGCCTTGGAGTTTTGCAGAAATACTCTGCCGTCTTGCTCTAAAATCCAGATGGCATTGGGTAAGAACTCCACCACCTGTTCAATGGTATCTTGCAGATGCGTGTAAGATTGACGGAGTGCAACATACTCCTCCTCAACCTTATAGGTCTGTTCAATCAGCGCTTTTAACTCATCGGCAGTAATGGGAGACATTAGCGTTTGAGTTCTCGTAAAATGTTGTAAAGCGACCAAGCATCGTCACTTCCTGCCAACTCCCGAATGGAGTGCATGGCATAAGTCGGCAATCCGACATCGAGTGTTTCGACTCCCAGTCGTGTTGCCGTAATGGGACCGATGGTAGAGCCACACCCCAGATCGCTTCGCGTAACAAAAGTCTGTGTCGGCTCATGAATACGTGCAGCGGCATGAACAAAAGCACTGACCCCACGAGATGACGAGGCATACCGTTGATTGGCATTGACTTTAACCACTACGCCTTGATTTATCTGCGGTGCATGATTGGCATCGTGTTTATCCGAAAAGTTCGGGTGCACGGCATGGGCATTGTCACAAGAGACCATTAAGGAGCGGCGCATCAAGCATGTATAAGACTCAAAATCACCGCTGATGCGCTTGAGGACACTCTCTAAAAAAGAGCCGGCCGCACCCGATGTCGATTCACTGCCCACCTCTTCGTGATCGGAGCATACCATTAAAAAGGCATCATTGTTACTCACATTGCACAATACCCGTGTCGCTACGTAGCAACTTAAGAGGTTATCAAGCCGAGCCGAAGCAATAAATTCCTGTTCCAAACCGATAAATGCGGCATGTTGCGCATCGTAAAAGCTCAACTCGTGTGATAAAAGTTGTGTCGGCGACGGCTCTTTTAGCTGCGAAAAGAGCAATCTCTCTAAAGTAATCTCCGTGTTACATGTAACAATCGGCACCAGATCGGTTTGTGCATTGACACTGCGGTTTTTGTTGGCCTCTTTGTCTAAATGAATTGCCAGTGACGGAATCACGGCAATAGGCTCTTTAAAGTCAATATACTCTTCGCACAATTCCCCTGCTTCATTCATAAAGCTCACCCTGCCCGCAAGGCTCAGATCACGGTCAAACCACGGGTTCATCAGCAAGCCGCCGTACGGTGCCACACCAAGTTGTAACAGACCGCATTGTTTTAAAACGGGGTTGGGCTTGAGCTTTAGGCACGGTGAATCAGTATGCGCGCCTATCATAACGTAACCCTTGCGTTGTTTAGGGTATGTAAAAGCGACAATGGAGGCGTCGTTACGGGTCACAAAATACTTCTCACCCTCTTTCAGATTCCATGGCTTATCTTCATGAAGCTCTTTAAATGCTGCCGAAACAAGGGTTTTTTTCATTGCCGCCGTCGCATGAAACGGAGTCACGGAAACGTCTAAAAATTCCAAAAGCGCTCTATTAAAGGGTTCTTTTTGCATTATCACCATCTTTGTAAAAATTTACATGTATAATATCACAAAGCGGTGTTTACTTTTTGTGTTCCTGCAGGAGCGACAAACTGATCATTGAGTTTTTGAATGGCTTCACGTCCTTGTGTCACCAGAGCATCAAGCCTCTTTGTTGCCCCGTGTTTCCACTGTGTTGTAAATCCGAAAAGAAGACGCCACCATGAGGCGTTATGCGCAATAGCTCGCGCTATGTCCGGCTGTTTTTCCTGCCACTTCTTCACCTCCTTGGCGGTAAAAAACTGTGTCGATTTTACATGTACGACAGCAATAATCGCTACAACAATACTGCCGCCCCATACCAAAGACTCCATAGAAGCAAAGAGATGAAACTGCCACTGCAACAGCCCTGCTATCATCAGTACCAATATGACGGCAACCGCATTACTTCGCCATACGTTGCGACGCAGATGCCGCAGTCGCTCATGCAGCAACGGAATCTTCTGCTCCTTCATCTCCTGTGCAGTGTCTATGAGTGTTTTAATAATGCGATAGGCACGCTCTATGCCTACATGATCCATCCGTTCAAGAATACGGGTATAATCGCTGTCACGTTTTCCCTTAAGACGTTTTAGCAACGCCTCGTCACCGACGTTGGCGGCAGCGTCTTCATTGTAGATACCGAAAAAATTTCCCGATACAAGCCCCTCTTGTGCCAGTGCTCGCTGCCATGAACCGATGACATCTTCAAGGTTGTCCTCTTTGGCAGTCGTATCAATCTGGTTGAGAATATAGAGCACTTTATTGGCATCTTTGTGGGCAATGGTCGTAGCGACCAGATGCTTTAACGTATCTCGCATAGCTCCGGGTTCAGGGTGGCGGGCATCAAAAAAAATGAGCACCAGATCCGACATTTCGACAATGTGACTTGTCATTCGTAAAATAGCGTCTCGCTGGGCATCAGCGTCAAATCCCGGCGAATCAATAAGAATTTTTCCTTTGAGTTTTTCAGAATTGAGTGTTTTGAGTTGCAAGTAGAGGTTGACCCGACTCCCCTCTCCCGGATCAACTTTGTTGACTTCCTCGCTGATATTATAAAAAGGGAAACGCGGATCGGCATCGAGCGAGAGTCCGGGCAGTGTTACCGGCTCACCGTTGTGACCGTAACACATCACAGTAAATTTGTCATCTATAGCCTGATTGCCGGTCTGCTGTATGCATGCACCAACATACCCATTGACAAACGTTGATTTTCCCGCGGAAAACGTTCCCAAAATTGAAATCATCGGCCACCACGATATCTTTGCGGTATAGGTCTCTTCAGGAGCGAGTAATCCCAAATCGTATGCGATGTTATCGAGTGCCTGATATTTCTCAATAACCTCTAAAAATACGGGATTTTCTTCGGAAAGATACTCTTGTAGTTTTGCGTATCGCTCTTTAGGCATCATGGTACAGACCTTCTCTTCTTGTTTAATCTGCTTATTTTACACTCTTTTGACGACAATGTCTGCACAAATGTCACAGACGCGCTTCAAGATCAACAACAACCTGACGCATTTTGAGTACCGAATCGGGATTGAGCGAAATGGAATCAATGCCGTTTTGAACCAGAAACGCCGTTATTTCAGGATAGTCTGAAGGCGCCTGTCCGCAAATTCCAACATACTTACCTGCCTGTTTGCATGCATCAATTGCCATTTTTAGCATTTTTGTAACCGCTTCGTTGCGTTCATCAAAAATATGTGCCACAATACGACTGTCGCGATCCACACCCAATGTCAACTGGGTCAGATCGTTTGAACCGATGCTGTAGCCGTCGAATATTGTCAAAAACTCGTCGGCAAGCATGACATTGCTCGGTAACTCGCACATGGCATAAATTTCCAAACCGTTCACTCCTTGCACCAATCCCGTATCGTTCATCAGTGAAATCACTTTTCGCCCCTCTTCGGGCGTTCTGACAAAAGGCAACATCAGTTTTATATTGCTCAACCCCATCGTATCGCGTACTTTTTTCAGTGCTTCACACTCCCATTTAAATGCCTCTTTATAATAAGACGAGTAGTATCGGCTCGCGCCGCGAAATCCAATCATCGGGTTCTCTTCGTCTTGTTCATACGCTTCACCGCCGAGCATGTGTTTGTACTCGTTCGATTTAAAATCACTGGTACGTACAATAACCGGTTTCGGGTAAAAAGCTGCCGCAATCGTACCGACCCCTTCGGAAAGTTTTTCAATAAAAAAATGTTTCGCATTATCAAACCCTTGCATCAGTTCGGTGATAGCGTCACTCCCTGCGACTCGCTTACCGCAATACATATCGTAAAGTGCCATCGGATGCGCCTTAATGTGATTGTTAATAATAAACTCCATACGTGCCAACCCGACACCGTCGTTGGGAATTGTCGCAAAGCTAAATGCCCGTTCGGGATTGCCTAAGTTCATGTAAATCTTGGTACGGGATTTTGGTAAAGCACTCACGTCAATCTGCTCGATCGTAAATGCAATTCTCCCTTCATACACATAGCCCTCATCACCTTCGGCACAACTCACGCTTACCTCCATACCTTCTTGCAGCACCTCCGTTGCATTGCCGGTGCCGACAACGGCACTCACACCAATTTCACGGGCAACGATTGCCGCATGACAGGTACGGCCTCCTTTATTGGTAATCACGGCGGCAGCTTTTTTCATGAGCGGCTCCCAATCGGGATCGGTAATATCGGTCACCAGTACGTCACCCTCTTGAAAACGTGCTGCTTCACTAAGATCATGAACGATCTTAACCCTCCCTATGCCGATCTTCTCACCGATAGCACGACCTTGCAGCAGCAGACGGCGTCGGGACGTATCTTCGGTAACAAGATATTTGTGTATGACAGCACTGTGCGACCGTTGCGAATGTACCGTTTCCGGGCGCGCCTGAACAATGTAAAGCTTACCGTCGTACGCATCTTTGGCCCACTCAATATCCATTGCCCTGCCGTAGTGCTGTTCAATAATGAGTGCATCATGCGCCAATGCAATGACCTCATCATCACTCAATGAAAAACGTTTGCGTTCTGCCGGTGTTGTCGGAATATTGAGGGTACGCCATTTTTTGCTGTAAATCATCTTCATCTCTTTGGAACCGAGTTCCCGCTTGATAATAGCATGTTTTCCGGCTTGCAACGTCGGCTTAAATACATAAAACTCATCGGGGTTAATCCGTCCGCCGACAATATTCTCTCCCAAACCAAACACCGAATTTATTGTAATAATATTCTCATTGCCGCTTTGTGTATCCAAAGTAAACATCACGCCACTGCAGGCTTTATCACTACGCACCATCTTTTGTATCGCAACGCACAGGGCAATGGACCGATGATCAAATCCCCGAGTATGTCGGTAGCTGATGGCGCGATCGGTAAAGAGTGAAGCAAAACATTTTTTTACATGTAGCAAAAGCATCTGCTCACCGTGTATGTTTAAATAGCTCTCCTGCTGACCGGCAAAAGAGGCATCGGGCAGATCTTCCGCTGTTGCCGATGAACGTACTGCAACATCAAGAATCTCATGACCGTACTGTGCACACAGCTGCATGTAGGCATCCAAAATTTCTGTCTCCGCGGCGGGAGGCAGTGCCTCATTGAGTATAAGTTCCCGTACCTGTTTTGCCGCATGTTGCAAGGCATTGACATCTTCAATATCAAGCCCTTTGAGTACGGTTTCGATACGCTCGGAGAGTCGGTTTTGTGCAAGAAAAAGCGTATAGGCGTCGCGCGTCGTTGAAAAACCGTTGGGAATATTCACACCCTGTTGGCTCACATGCCGATACATCTCACCCAAACTGGCGCTCTTACCGCCTACAAGTCCCACCTGATCCATACCGATATTTTCAAAGAATCTAATATATCTCATAGCTACTCCTTTGATATTACGACTGACACATATAATAACGTAAGAAGGCTTTGTTAAAAGCCTTGAAGGTTTTCAACCCTCACCGCCAACTGTTTTGTTGCCGTGATTTTTTGGAGTGTCTGCTCGATTACTTCAATATCGTTGTCGAACGATCCGTGCGAAAGATCAATAGAATCACCGTTACGCGATGTATTGACTTTACTGTGAGATTTGTCAAAAACAATGCGATGCACCCCTACAGCAAATGCATTCCATTTTTTAATATCGTTGTAGGTTGCATCATTGAAAATATCATGTGCTTTTGCATAGTCGTATTCCCATGCTGCCGCCATACCCAGTAACGGTGTTTTATGAATATTCTCCAATGCGCGACTCACCAGATAGAGTAACGACTTTCTATATATTGCGACGCTGTCCGCACGTTCACGTTCGTCATCCATCATATAGATCGTTATGGTCTCTGTAGCAAGAATTGCTTTTTTACAGGCTTTCATATAGTGTCGGTTGGCAAATGCTACCGTACAGGCGGGTGCATACAACGTCAGCGATGCTACGGCAAGCTGCCGTTTTGTCAGTTCATCCAACCAGTGTCCCAATAAAATGGCACCGGCAGAGTGCCCGACCAAATGAATATCGCAATGAAATTCACTTTTAAGTCGATGCAACGCTTCAGAAAGAATCACCATAGCACCCGGTTTGGTATTGCCGTGTTGCGGATATCCCGGTACCGCTCTATCACTGGCAAATGCAGCATTTTCTTTCATTTCCGACCACACTCCTTTCACGGCAATACGACGTGAAAAACTCTCAATAGAGCGGTCAATAGCATCATGAAGTTTATCCATAAGCCCTTTGGCACGGCTGCTTGAAGGCTCCATGCCCGCACTGGAGAAGATCTCGCTGATGGTGTCTTTAATCTGATTGGCAATGGATTCAATAAATCCTGTTTTCCATGTAATAAAAAGCGGATAGATTCCGTTCGCTTTAAAGTACGGTGCCAAAATACGAATACGGTTAATTGAGTCCGCTTCACTATTAAGTCCACCGTGTGCATAAATGGCAATTTTTCGATGCTGCTTACTCTCCTGCATCCATGTTTTGATAGCGTCATAACAGACGTTACGTGCCGAGTTTTCGGGATCGGGCTCAGAAATAATACGCAGTTTCGGTCGTCCGTCATTACCGACAACAAGCGTGTGTTGGTATGCTTTCTCTTCACTCCAAGGCATGGCTTTGCTACTCTTATAGGCATAGTTCAAGGTACGTCGCATCATGCTGCTGCCACGTTCTGTATAGTCTGCTGCTACCGTTTGCAGCGAATGGTTTGAGAATGTATGCGGCGATGCAGCAATACGCACCGGAGCGCCCATCACGGCAACCCATGCATCAGTGCCGTTTTCTACCCACTCTTGGTACGACATAATTGCGAATCCGCAAAACCCCCAGGAGCTTCCCCATGAATTTTGAACAATAAAACCCTCGGCATTGTAACCGACAATGGCAAAAGCATGTCCTCCTACTGTAGCACTACCGGGCTCAATAACACGCAACGTATCACTCGTGTCAAGCCACCATCCCTCGTGAATTGTTGCCGAACAGTAAATAGCTCCTACCTCTTTAATAGCTGACTGCATGTCTACTATTGACTCTTTATTGATACGATAATAAGCGCCCAAAGGGTTCTGAACCGCCTCTTGCGACCACGATGATTCGGGGGCACGGGTATCACCGGGAATATAAGGCCAGGTACGCTCTTTACAGACACCGTGTCGGTGCCACCCTTTCATGGCACCGCGACAACTCGACCCTTCATAGTCTTCACCCTCAAACTCATCGTAAATACGCGCCAAATTGTAAAGCATTCGCGCACTGACTCGAAAAGAGTTTCGAGGATGCAGCTCGTTTTTTACATGTAACTGACGCTGCCACAGCAGATAATTAATGACAGCCGCCAGACCAAAGCCCGTACATGCACCTTCTTTACCTTGATCTAAAATCATTCCGTCGTCTCGATAACAAGGGAATAATGTGTTAACTTCATCATGCAACGGCCACTGCGGCGGAAGCGACTGCAATGGAGGACGGTACTCCCTATCACGCAGATCAAGCCGATCGGGTCGTGCATCTAAAAGTCTGTTGTTATAGGATTTTTTTGGCATCGCGTCTCCTTTATGTTAGCAGTTTAACACATTGTACAGTAAATAAAAAACGGCTGCGGTTCAGGCTCTTTGTACAATAGCACCATAACAAAATATAATATCTCTTATGCATCTCTTACGCTTCGAGGTACCCCTAAGTAAAAAACAGGTAAAATAGTAACGCAGAAGACTATTTTGCCGATATAAAAACAGTTTTCAAGATTGTTTTTATTCAATATAATATAAAATAATATCTATAATCATTGCAATTGGATTGTGTCCGTTGCAGTGCCACATCTACTAAGAAGGTTGTTTATGAAACATCATCTATTACGTCTTATAGTGCCATTATTATTAGTTATGCCGGCCTTACACGCTCAAGAGAAAAAAATTATTGTCAGTTCATTAGGCACGCCTGAAAAAGCAGAGCGCGCATTAAACGAACTTCAACACTACCTTGAAGCGTATCCGGACATCTCATCCTTGCTGGATGAAAACGGTATTGCACTGCATACGCGTCCCTCCGGAAAATACTTTATTGTCGTTATTGAACCCTTCTCCAATAAAGAACATCTTAGCAAAGTCAAACAGACAATCCAACAACGCTATCCCGGTCTTTTTGTCAATAACTATACACCCGAAACCGATCTCATTGTCGCAGAATCCACCACCCCTTCCAAAGTGACCATTCAAGAAGAGGTCACCATCGATATGGTAACCGAAGAGGTTCCGGAGTCATTACTGATTATTAAAGAGTCCGAAGATGCGGCACCGCGCGTTGTTGCAGCCGATACCGTGGAAGTTCCTCAAGTAATTGCTCTAAACAAAGAGACGCTTGAAGAGCCTGTGAAGACAACAACGTCTACAGAAGCAACAGCTCCCAAGACTAAAGCCGTTATTGAAAAAGTTGTTGAAAAGACAGCTCCTGTCGTTTCCAAAACCGTTAATGCTACTCAAGAAAGTGTTAACGCCAAGGTGCAAGAGGTATCTAAAGCGGTTGATAGCATGGAACACAATATCAGCACTGCATCTAAAATCGCTGCCAAAACAAAAGAGCCTGTTGCCAACGCTGCACATAATGCCTCTGCAACTGCTGCCAGAGTAGAAACGTCACTTGCCGGCGTCAGTAAAGAGAATTTTATTAACCACAATCCCGATCATCAAACTACATCGCATCACTCCGTCTTTCCACCGTGGTGGGTGCTGCTTTCAGTGCTTGTACTGATTCTTTCACCGATTGGAAGCTACATCGACAACCGAAACAATAAGTTCCATCGTTAATTAGAGCCTTTTGGCTCGCTCTTTTTACCCTTACCGGCTACTTCTTATGACAGCGACTGCAAAGCGACATGAGCGTATCGCTCTGCAAGAGAAACGGTGCATTGGAGACATGAGGATTGTGACAACTGACACAGCTGAGTTCATCTCCTTGTTTTGATGACGGATCTTTTACCTTGTGTGTCGGATGCATCTTACGACCAAAGGTTTTGACCACGTGAGCGCCGTCTATTTTATCTTTGTGACATCCCGTACACAGATCCCATGCCGGTTTTCTTAAATAGTTGTTGTTATCCGAAGCATGGGGATTGTGACATTTGTTACAACGCCCCGAGTCTGCCGGTTCGTGATGAAACCGTTTGTTTTTCCAAAGTTCGGCTTTTTTATCATGGCAATCCAGACAGATGGGTTCAACCGGATCGGCAACAAGAAACTTTGTTTTATTGGCATCTTGCGCGTTAAAGCTGCCTGCCTTACCGTTATGGCATGAAGTACAGAGCCAGTTTACCGAAGGGGCATGCGCAAATTTTTTAAAATTAATTTTGACATGACATAAAAAACAGTTTGATTTTGAAACATCTTCAAATGCTGTTCCGGGAATCTCATTGACGCTCATGTCATGGCATTTACTACAGACTTTCTCTTGAGCATCGGTATGCAGAAAGCTTTTTTCATACACTTCCGGTGCAAAATGAAACTCTTTGTATACCTTAGAAGTAACATACACTTTACGTATATACGACTTCATCACTTTGCCGTCGCGCATTGCAGCAATATCAATAATATTCTCGCCCAAATGCAGCATAAAATTATGGCAGTAGTGACTTCGACTTTTACTCACGCGGGTCTTATAGGTCTCGCTCGAATCCGTTGTCATGACAATTTCATCGACCGCTTCATGTTGCGGTGAAACAACAACGGTGACCAGCTCTTCCTCATAAACAATCGCCTCTTTTTTTGGATAGGTAATTTCAAGTACCGGATCGGTAGATGTTCCTAACAAGGTCGTAACCATCCCACTTAACAGTAGTGCGACAAGGCAGTATGCATACTTCATCATCGCTCCCTTCCATGCTGCTTACTCTCAAGTTTTTTTCGCTCCTCTTCATCCATTAAAAAGAACTGTTTGTTTGAAGCATGCGGAGAGTGGCATGCAACACACTCTTTGCCTTTAATGGTACCTTCACAATCTGAATCGCGCTGTTTTACTCGCATGCGCTTGTCTTTATGGCATCCCAGACAGATGCTATTAACCGGTTTTCGTACGAACATCTTATAGGGTGTCGAATGCGAGTTATGGCACTTGTTACAACGCCCTGAATCGAGCGGTTCATGACGAAAACGATACGATTTCCAAAGTTTGGCATTTTTTTTGTGACAGCTAAAACACAGACTGTTAACCGGCTTGGAAACCAAAAATTTCGAGCGCCCTTTTTGCCATGCGTTGTCGCTGCCTACCTTACCGTTATGGCATGAAGTACAGAGCCAATTAACCGAAGGTGCATGGGCATATTTCTCGTTGGTTAGCTGATGATGGCAAGCATAGCAGTTCGATTCTTTCACATCAATAAAGGCAATTCCTTGTTTCTCGTTAACGCTCATATCATGACATGAACGGCACAACGATTCGTTTCTGTCGGTATGGAAAAACTGCCGTTTGTATTGTGTAGGAGGGTATTTATATTGCGAATAGAGCGGCGACGTTACATAGAGATGACGCTTCTGCTCATCAATAAGCTGTCCCTTTTTGTAAGAGCGAATATGAAGCGTATTATCTCCTAGCACCAAGGCAATCGTTTTGCAATAGATCGCCTTGGAACCGTTAATGTCGATTGTTTTCTCACCGGAAGCATTCAAAATTTTCACGGCATCGACGGCATTAGAATCAACCTTTACAACCACGCTTAGCGGGAGCTCATGCACTAGCGTATTCTCTTGCGGTAACACAATCACCGTAGGCGGTTTGTTTTCTGTGACGGATGCACCCTGTGCCACCGCTAGCAGTAGTACAAGCACTGCCAAGAGTCTCTGTAACATGTTCATCTTCCAATGCCTTTCGGGTCAATGCGATCATACTCGAATTTTTTATGACATGCCGGAGCACACGACCCACCGTCTTGCTCATCAATAAAACGCAACGGAAACTTAATACCGTTAAAATCGGTATAGTCACGTATGAGGTGCTTATATTTCGAAGCGTGCTCATCGTGACATGCCCGACAACTTCGCCCTTTTCTGTCATTTACATGTAAATAGTGCAAATTCACGTCCCCGTCACGGAACTTCGTAATTTTATCGTTAATCGTATACTGTTCCAGTACTTTTTTCTGTTCATGACATTTGAAACAGAAAAATTCTTTATTCTCAAAGTTATCATAAAAGTTTTTAGTAAACGACTTACGCAAAATACTAAAGTTGTTCGAACCGTGCGGATCGTGGCAGGCAACACACCCTCCCTCTTTGGCAACATCTTTAATGGGACCGTGCCAGTTCGGGTTCTCTTTGAGATGCTTTTTCATATTCATCAGCATGCCGCCGTCTTCATCGGACTTTACCTCTTTGTCATGACACGTCAGACACATAGAGGTCTGATCTTTTTTAAGCAATTTTTTATGCTTGGTCGCATGCGGATTGTGGCACTCCAAACAGCGTTTTTTACTGTTGTTGACACCGCCGTGTTTATATTTGGAATCGTGGATCTTGTCTTTAATGTCATCATGACAATCCAAACACAAATCCATCTTCGCATCGAGGTTTAACAGCATTTTATGATCTGCCGTATGTGCATCATGACACTCTAAACAGCTCTTTTTGACAATCGGCTTGTGTTTGACCGGCAGCTTCATGTTGACAAACTGTTTACGCGCTTTGTCTTTAAACGTACTCTTTTTATCATGACATTTCAGACACAAATTATTGATGGAGTCGGCTTTGAGCAGTTTTTTGGTATCTGACTGGTGCGGGTCATGACAATCCATACATTTGCCCTCTTTAACCGGTTTATGGTCAAACTTTTTGGTATAGCGTGTTTTATGACACTCATAACAGATCTCATGAATATTTTTACGTACCAAGTCGCCGGGTTTATTGGTATTGGCAACATGACAGATTTGACACGCACCCATTTTAAACGGCTCATGCAGATGTTTTTTAAGCGGTTTGAATTTTGCCGGAAGATCCTCAAGACGCACCAGTTTTGCTTTAGCTGCTCGAGCTTTGTTATGTATTGGTTTCTCTTCGGCACGGATTTCATCAACGGCAACAGCTGCGGGCGCTACACGAGGCACAACGGGTTTTTCCTCTTTTTTCTTGTCAAGAGAACTTTTCATCTCTTGAGAGATTTTGGTAATGTTGATTTCGCTGAGTTCGTCATCAGAAATGTTGATATCGACTTCATAAGCATGTTTGGCATGCTGTAGATTATGAGCAATATTCCCCATAATGGCTACAAATCGATCCAGTTTTTCACCGACATTGTATGTCTGGTAAAAATAGATACCTGAACCTACTAAAAGTACTAAAAACAGCGTCTGAATTATATTTTTATTCATACTAAACCTTCATTACCGACAACATTTTTTTATTAATTCGATTGAAACTCGCCAACCGGACACTCTTCTTCCGTCACTTTTGCACGTACTAACTTCTCTCTATCTGCATGGTGCGGACTGTGACACTTGTTACAATCCAATGCTGCCATACGATTGTCAATCTCTTCTACCGGAATATGACACTTATAGCACAATTGCGCTACCGTTTTCGTTACGATTGCTGCAGGCTTTGAGCGCTTTGGTGCATGACATACGTTACACGCTCCCATACCAAATGGCGGATGCAGATGCTCTTTGAGCGGAACAAATGCTTTGGGCAACTCTTTGACGTCTACCTTATTGGTACTGCCCGTAATCTCTTTAATATGCTCTTTGGTCATTTCGTCAAGCGGACGGGGATCCCCATGAGAAGCATGCGCAAGATTGGTGGCAATATTAGCACCGATGGTACCTAAACGTGCAAACTTTTCACCGGCATTATTCACTGCCAGGAAAATGACCAAAAGAACAAGAACACCGATCGCTACGACTACTTTAATATGTTTCTTTTCCATCGCTATGCTCCTTAGTGTTCGTTAGTTTCATCTGAAAATTCTACTTCTTCCGGCGGTGGCGGCAGATGTTTCTCTAGCTCATAATGACCGACATTGCGATGGCAGTCAACACATTTTGCACGCTCTTTTCCATGCTCACCGACAACAATAAGTTTTTTGGCAAAATATGCTTTGTGTGCCGTAAACGCTTTTTTGTTGGGTCGTGTACCGCGAAGGAGATTTTCATGACAATGCAGACATCCGGAATCATATACCCAGTTTCGACGCTCTTCACGACGCTCATGCCAATCTATTTTAGAAGTATCGTGCGTTGTCTCGACCCAGACATCCCACATACCGGTTTTTATTTTTTGGATCATATAACCCATGGTAGATTCATGAGGAAGATGACAATCGGCGCAGGTTGCCATGATACCGCTATCACCGTAACCGCCATGCACACTGTTACGATATGCTGCTGCCATCGGCTTCATTGAGTGACATGAGCCGCAAAAGTTGACATCCGACGTATGTTTTACTGCAACTACCGTGACAAAAGACGTTGCCATCCCAATAATGAGACCTACTACAATCAATGCAATAATTACCCATATCCCCAGAGAAAATTTCTTTTTGGTTCCATTCTCTTGTTCCATGAAAATATCCTTCCTTTTCTATACCGTCTTAACGACATGTATTCATTTCAATAAAGAATATACACGAATTTTCAATAAAGTTACACTAAACATAAAAAATAAAACTAATTTTTTTATTAATGTGTTGTTTCTACAACATCGAAACACTTATAATTAATATTTTAAAATATTTATTAATTATTATATCGCTTGAAGCACCGTGAAGTACGGGTCTATAGCTATTTCTTATATTATATAGTTATAATTAGTATAAGACAAGGTTGTATCACTATATTATAAAAAGAAGTAATAGACAAAAAGGGAGAAGATACTACCTTGCTATAAGCTTTTACAATAGCCTTTTTACTTTTACATGTAAATTATAAATAAAAAATTATTATAGTTTAAAAGTTTATTTATGATGCGACCTCTTCATTAAAGAGAACGGTAATACCATATTCGTAATGCGCCACCACTGTTTTACGGTATGCAACGCCATTTTTGCTATGTAGAACAGCTGTAAAAGATCCTGAACTCAGCAACGCTTTCACTTCACGCTCACCAATAGCACGTTTTCCGTATTTCGCAAGTGAATTTCCCCAAATGCGGTACGAGCAACTCCCTACCGATTCAAAACACTCGCCATCTTCAGTATAAAACCGTGTATTGGAGCAAGAGTAGACTTTTGTCTGTTTTCCCAACACTGTTTTTTTTGCCACCGTTACGTTACCATCATTACAATAAGGGCACTTGCCAAGCACAACAACTCCTTTTTACAGCGCAGTATAATAGATGATCTGATCGATATGTTAAAAGTATGGCATCTTGTCATATTTTTACGCTATTAGACGATATCTACATAGTCGAGTTGTTCCAACTCCTCAATGATTTTGCCGTCAACACGAATGGCTGACTCCAAGACAACGTTTTGAAGCTTAGAAATAATAATTAATTTTAATGGACGCCTTCCGGGATATCGCCGAATTAGTTGATAGAGTGCCTCTAACCTCTCGGTATCGCTACTCAGACGAATAGAAAGAAGTAGCGGTTCAGGCGGTTTTTCTGCAATAACCGTTTTTACCTTTTTAGACTCTTTTTTTACCTCGTTAAGCGTAAAAATTTTCAAGACACTTATGCGTGTAAACATTTCGGTATGGGTAATCTTCACTTTAAAAGCAACCGGTTCGTTTAAATCCATAGCCTCAAGCTGTTCGAGTTTGTCACTAAAAAGCATCATCTCAATATTGCCGTGAAGGTCCATAAGGTTGACAATACCAAAAGCATTTCCCTTTTTTGAAATCTTTTTCGTAATCTCTTCGACTTTACCAATAAATATTGCCGTAGAGCCGTCAGAAATATTGCCAATATCACTTGAAAGGGTGTAATTTAACGCATCCATAGCCTCTCGATAATCATCAAGAGGATGTCCTGAGACGTAAAATCCCAACGTCTCTTTTTCAAACTCCAAAATTTCCTTAAGTCCGTACTCTTGGGCATTGTTTAAATCCAAAGCCACGGTAGTAACCTCGGCATCGTCGCCAAAAAGGCTGCCTAAAGCATTTTTCTTGGCATTGGAAGCATTTTTAGCAGTCTCAATAATAGTATCAATCTGTTCTAAAACAGCGCGACGCGAAAACGGAAACGCATCAAATCCGCCCGATTTGCAGATGCTCTCGAGAACACGCTTATTGACTTTAGAAGGTTCAATGCGGTTTACGAAGTCCTGCATGGAATGAAACTCACCCGTTTGACGTACCTCTAAAATGGATTCTACCGCAGCACTGCCGACCCCTTTAATGGCACCTAAACCAAAAAGAATAGAAGGCTTGCCTTCTTTAAGCACCGGAGCAAATTCAAGATGTGAGTGGTTAATGTCCGGCGGTGAAAGCGTGATACCCATACGCTTCACCTCATCAATATACTTTACAATCTTCTCCGTATTATCACGCTCGGAGGTCAGCAGTGCCGACATAAATTCAGCCGGATAATACACTTTAAGCCATGCCGTCTGAAACGTAATCATGGCATACGCCGCCGAATGTGACTTGTTAAATCCGTAGCCGGCAAACTTCTCAATAAGATCAAAAAGCTCGGAAGCTTTATGGTAATCATATCCTTGTCGCTGTGCCCCTTCGGAGAATTCGGCATTGTATTGCGCCATATCTTTTTTCTTCCCCATAGCACGACGAATAATGTCGGAATACCCCAATGAAAAACCACCAATACTCTGCACAATTTGCATGACCTGTTCTTGGTAAACAATAACCCCGTATGTCGGTTTTAAAATACTTTCCATACTCTCAAAGGTGTATTCAATAGCTTCACGGCCGTGCTTTCGTTCAATAAAACTGTCTAACATTCCCGAATCCATCGGTCCGGGTCTGTAAAGCGCCAACACCGCAATAAGGTCTTCAAAATTGTCGGGTTTGAGCCGCTTGTTGAGATCTTGCATCCCCGAACTCTCAATCTGGAACATACCGATGGTATCACCGTGTTGAATGGTTTCGTAAACTTTGGGATCGTTCTCGTCAATCTCATGCCAATTAATCTCGACATGATGCAGCGTCTTAATGAGTGTCATCGCATTTTGAATGACGTCAAGAGTTTTCAGCCCTAAAAAGTCAAACTTTATAAGATCAATGTCTTCCAAATAGTTCAATGAGTACTGCGTTACAAAAGGCTGATCATCCCCACTGGGTTTGTAAATGGGCGTTTTGTGCCACAGCTCTTCATTAGAGATGACGACACCTGCGGCATGCATTCCGGCATTGCGTTTTAAGCCCTCGAGTTTTTTGGCAAACTCCCATACTCGCGCAGCCTGTGCATCTTGCTCAATCAATTCTTGAATTTTCGGCTCTTTTTGAAAAGCACCGGGTTGCAGTTCTCCTTTTTTCATCTTACCGTTAAGCGTAATGCCCAGCTCGTCAGGAATGAGTTTTGCCATTTTATCGGCTTGGCTTAAGGGCATATCAAGCACTCGTGCCACATCACGAATCACTCCTTTTGCCAACAGTGAACCAAACGTAATAATCTGAGCAACCTGATTGCGTCCGTATTTTTCAACAACATAATCAATTATCTCACCGCGACGCGCCTGCATAAAGTCCATATCGATATCGGGCATGGAGACCCGTTCAGGATTTAAAAAACGCTCAAAAAGCAGGTCGTATTTCATAGGATCGATATCGGTGATCTCAAGAGCATACGCCACCAAACTCCCCGCTGCAGAGCCCCGCCCCGGACCTACGGCAATATCCCTCTCTTTGGCAACTTTAACAAAGTCCCATACAATGAGCATGTAACCCGGAAACTTCATGGAATTAATAATCTCCATCTCAAACTCCAGACGCTCTTTGTATCTCTCATGCTCCTCGGGCGGTACGTGTCGAAGCCGCTTGTCCAACCCGACTTTACACCGGTGAATAAAATACTCAATGTCATTTTTTGTTGCTGCGTCACGCCACTGCCTGCGTTCCTTTTCGGCAGCATCTTCTCCTAAAGGGGCATCATCTTGGTTGTCTATTTGCAGCCCTTCTGCCGCGGCATACTCCTGAGTAAATTTAAAATTCGGCGGCGTCGGGTTTCCCAACTCCAGTTCGACATTACATTTGTCGACAATCTCTTGCGTATGCTGCAGCGCTTCGGGAATGTCGGCAAAAAGCCGTTGCATCTGCTCGGGACTTTTCACATAAAACTCATGGACCGAATGGCGCATACGGTTAGGATCGTCATAGAGCTTATTCATACCGATACACATAAATGCTTCTTGATACTGGGCATCGTCGGGAAACGTATAGTGCGTGTCATTGGTAGCCACCACCTTAATACCCGTCTCATGAGCAATTCGTAAAATACTTTCATCGATATAATGTTGATCGACAATGCCGTGACGCATAATTTCCAAATAGAAATCATCACCGAACATCTCTTGGTATTCCAACGCCACCCGCTTTGCTTCATCATAGCCGCCGGCACCGTTTTTAACATTGCGCTCATTGTTGAGATTAAGATGCCAGTTTACCTCACCTTGAAGGCATGCCGACGTACAGATGAGCCCTTCGGTATGTTCACGAAGCAGTGCTTTGTTAATACGCGGGAAATAGTAAAACCCGTCAATATAGGATTGCGACGAAAGGTACATTAAATTTTTGTAACCGGTCATATTCTTGGCAAACAGACAGATATGAAAACGCTGTTTGGTGGTTTTGTCGTTGAGGGTTTCACCATTGTGAATGTAACCTTCCATTCCCAAAATGGGCTTAATACCCGCCGCTTTCATCTGCTGATAAAAGTCAATGGCACCGAACATATTGCCGTGATCGGTCATGGCAACAGAACTCATACCGAGCTCTTTAACCCGTTCGACAAGATTGGAGATCTTATTGGCCCCGTCAAGCAACGAGTACTCCGTATGCAAATGTAAATGGGTAAACGGTTGTACGCTCATAGAAAACCTTACGCTAGTTGAAGTCATTTATTGAATTATAATCAAGAAGCTTTAGTTTGAGCTTTTAGTATTTATATACGGTATGCTACAATGCATTATTGAAAGGTAGTTTTACAGTGCACTACAACCACCCCTTTGACCCCGTTGTGTTTCCCAATACCGTACTGCTGATTCTTGGAACCTTTCCCAGTCTGGAATCATGCAAACGACACGGCTATTATGCCCATCCGCGCAATCAGTTTTGGCGTATCCTTTCCGATCTGTTTCATGTTCCTGCTACAACGGAATTGGAAAAAACAGCCCTGCTTAACAAATACCGCATCGGACTTTGGGACATCATCGCTTCATGTGAGCGTACCAACTCCAGCGACAACAACCTCACCAACTGTCATCTCAACGACATTCCTGCTTTACTGCAGAAATATCCGCAAATTTCACACCTTGCTTTTACCGGAAAAAAAGCAGCCCGACTCTATCAAAAAACGTATGCAGATTTACATGTAAATTGCCAAACACTCCCCTCGCCCTCACCTGCATTTGCCACGATGAAGTATAATACGAAAAAAGAGACGTACCGCCGCTGTTTTCAGCACGTCGGCATTTTGTAACGCATCGAGGAGATTACCGATGACCTACTATACCATTTTAGCACTGCTGTTCGGCGGTCTGGGATTGAGTGCCTTGGGATTTTATTTTCTACGCAACCTCAGACATGAAGAGCGTATGCAACAAATTCGTGCCCTTCCCTTCAAAGAAGAGCATCGGACACTACTGCAACAAACACCGCACTACAACAATCTTTGCGATCGTGACAAAGCAAAAATAGAACGCTCCATTATTGAGTTTTCCTATACCAAAGAGTTTATCGGTGTCGGCATTGACGTGACCGATGAAATGAAGGTCATTATTGGCTTTTATGCGTGCTTGCTGCTTTTACATGTAAAAACAAAAAGCTGTTACGCCGCTTTACAAACCGTCATTGTTTACCCCTCTGCCGTTATGGTAGAGAATCTCTCGTCACAGGGAGGTATTTACACAAAAGAGGACTTCATTATTACAGGACAATCGGCCGACCATACGGTGGTCATCGTCTGGGATGAGGCAAAGCATGAAGCCTACCAACTGCGGCATCATAACGTCATTGTTCATGAATTTGCCCATGAAATTGACTTTATGACGGGTGAACTCGACGGTGTGCCCCCGTTGGAACGCTCCAAGTACCACGAGTGGACCCGACTGCTTAGCAAAGAGTTTGCATCGCTGCACAAACGCCTTTTACATGGCCCACATTTAGGAAAATATGAACTTTTAGGCGAGTATGCCGCCACCAATGAAGCAGAATTCTTTGCCGTTGTCAGCGAACGTTTTTTTGAGTCGCCGCACACACTGCATGAGCACTTTCCCGAAATTTACGATGCCTTGCAAAGTTTCTACAAAATCGATGCCCTTGCATTGGTGAGCCGCCATAAAACAAACTCTGGCCGGTAGCTTTTGTTGACACTGACCGAACCTTTCTTAAACTGTCAGAAAAAATGCAAAAACCCTGCTTAATCGCTTTATATAACCGTTGGAGGTCTTAAAAGGTTATGAAAATCTATTTTTTACTCGCATGTGGCATCACTTGGTTTCTTCTATTGCCGGTGATTCTTTCGCATCAAGGAATTATTGCATTAAATGTTACTGATGACTGGCATTTTCTAGGTGCTTTAGGTCCAATTCTTGCAGCCTTCTATGTAGCACGAAGGAGAGGAGTTTTTCATCTGTGGTTGGTGGGATTGCTGCGTACTCATGTTGAAACCGGCTGGCTTCTTATCTCAGTCATTAGCCCATTTATATTGTTCTTCATTGCGTATATCATTGCGCTGTTTATTGACAGCTCCACAGAACCAATTGAGTCCTTAATAAACTCTGAAACTATTAACCTACATTGGGTAGTAATGACACTGATAGCGGCAATAGCCTATGGTATCGGTGAAGAGGCCGGATGGAGAGGATTTGCATTACCGTGGCTACAAAAAAAAGAGAATGCACTCAAGGCAACAATGCTACTGGCTATGATGCATGCTGTTTGGCATATCCCATTTTTCTTTTACAGATTTGAATTTACTGTTGGTATGGCAATAGGTTTTTTTATCGGTTTGGTAGCGGGTACCGTTTGGCTTACATTTTTATACAACAGTACAGGAGGAAGTGCATTCGTGGCTATAATATGGCACACGGGATGGAATATAGTAAATCAGGTGGCAATATTGCTTTCAGATGTTATGTTAGCCGTAATGAGCACGTCTGTAATCATATTGGCAGTTTACATCGTATCAAAGTGGGGCTCCGAGTCGCTTTCACCCAAGCCACGTTATACGTTCCATACGACGCATCAAGATAATAATTATGATAAAATTTTTAATTTGTAGAGACAGGCTGTTATCTGGCACAAAAGATTTTGCAGACACATTAATCTCCTTAACCGACATACTTTAAAGGCAGTTCATGAATCAAATCATCATTTTAATATTTGTGGCTCTATCTATCACATCTTGTACAGCGGCCAAAGCGGTAGTTGCCATGAATAAGTCAACAAACCAATTTATCGCTTTGGAGCAAGATAAGCGTATATTGTATGAAAAAGGCGCTGAAAAGTATGCTGAAACAGTGGCCAATAAGATTGACACAGCAATTCAAACCGTTGAACAAAAACAGTACAAAAAATTTACAAAACCTGTCACTATTTATATTTGCAACAGCATAGAGAGCTTTACAGATTATTGTGTGATACGCCAAGCTTCGGGGTGTGTGTTGAACGAGCGCCTGTTTTTATCGCCCAAGAACTTTCAGGCCAATCAACAAGCATTAACACATGAGCTATCGCATCTGCATATAGAGCAGCATCTTGGTATGTTCACCTGGCACTCAGGGTATCCCGCATGGTTTCAAGAAGGGTTGGCCACATATGTTTTATCGCCAAGCTTCAATGTTTATTGAATACCTGCACAACATAGATGAAATAATGTTCAAAACCTTGTTGCTCTCTGTTGAAGCTGGAAAAATTTCGAAGCATCTTTTTCTTCTGCATATGGAGAACCCTTGAATGCGATATGGCACAAATTTATCCAACAGCAAAAAAACTGACAACGTGCTTGTCCAGACCTAAGTTAAGGAAGAAAAAAATATAATTAATACAAAGTGCTGTATACTATATTTTAAAAGGAATGTATTATGGATGCCGTAGACAAAGAGCTGCAAAGCCGAAAAACAGAGATTCAAAAAGAGCTTGAGTTGCTTTTTAAAGCCAATATGCGTATTACCGACTGGGATATTCCCGAAGCTGACGACACCAAAGTAGCAACACTGCTTCTTGAAATACTGCAAGAGGGTTTAGATCAGATAAAACACGACGTTCACGAAGGTAAATACGACAACTATTAAAAGGAGAACCCATGAGTTCGCACAAACACCATGAAAAACTAACACAAATTAAAGATGCCGTCATAAAATCCAAAGAGCTGAGTGAAGAAGAGAAGAGCAATACCATCAAACATATTGAAGCGTGGATTCTTGAAGACAAAGCCGAAGGAATCATTGCCGAAGAGCTCATTAGTATTGCCTCGGGGATACGCCCGATACTCAAAGAACTGGGACTGCTATAGCGTAGTCTGTCGTTCTCACCCATTATCATATTATGAGATAATATTATAAACCCTTGTGAGAGTTTGGGTACAATAGTTCCAAACTCTCACAAGGAGCTCTTATGTACTCTGCTATTCGCTATGGCGTTTTTTCATCATTGCTTGTCTTCTTAAGTGCTTGTCAAAGCAGTTCCGAAGCAACCGTCATTCAGGACAACGGCGCATGTGTTCCAAGCGGCCACGGTACCGACTACCCCGTAGGTCCAGGGCAGTCCTACGCATCGCTTGGGAACGTACCGTGGGATACTCTAGGTCCGGGTGATACGGTGCGCATCTTTTACAAACCGACTCCCTATAAAGAAAAAATTGTTATTCGAACCGGTGGAACACCCGAAAATCCGTTACGCATCTGCGGTGTGTCCGGTTCCAACGGCGAACGCCCCGTAATTGACGGCAACGGAGCGCGCAACATACCTGCTGACAAAGCGGCATATACCGACTACACTCCTATGGAAGGGCTGGCCGTAGTAATGATTTACAACAGAGACTATGACCTTAAAGACAGCAATATTATTATTGACAACCTGTATATTAAAAACGGTAAAAATACTTTTAATTACATACGAACAGACGGCAGCAGTAACCCTTACGAAGAGGGAGCGGCGTGCATTCGTGTTCAAGCAGGTGACAATATTGTCATTCGTAACAATGAACTTGAAAACTGCGGTAACGGTATTTTCACCATGTCACAAGGTTACAATGAAGCCCATTTAACCCGAAACATTCTCATTGAAGGCAACTACCTTCACGGACATGGGCAAGCCAACAGCGGCAGACAACATGCTCTGTATGTTCAAGCCATCGGCGCGACCTACCAATACAACCGTTTTGGTCCCAATACTCAAGATTCTCTCGGCACAACATTAAAAGAGCGTGTCGCCGGATCCTTAATACGTTACAACTGGTTTGAGAGCGGCAGCTCGCGCGCACTCGATCTGGTAGAGGTTGAAGACGCCGCTCCGTGGTATATTGAAGCAGAATATCGCCGTTGGGCCCAAGACGAAGGCGAACCGATTGATGCGGCACGTCTTGCCACGGTTCGAGAAGCCGAAGCAGCATACCGACAAACCTATGTTTACGGTAATTTTTTTGAGCATATCGGCAGCAGAACCGTCGCCGGCAGTTTGGTACATTACGGCTGGGACAATGATCCTCTTTTGTCACGAAAAGGAGTTCTCTATTTTTACAACAATACGGTCTCGATTCGCCAAGACCGTGACGACAGTTGGCGTTTTCGGCTCTTTGATATGCGCCTTTACAATGAGACCCCTCCGGTAACACCCGCACAAGAGACGGTTGAAGCGTTTAACAATATTGTCTATTTTGCTCATGAAACCAACGGCGCTGAAGCAGCGTATCTGTGCATGGGCAACAACAGCGGTACCATCAATCTCGGCGTGAACTGGATAAGCAATGGATGGCAACATGCCCAAGCCGTCTCCGAATGCTACCCCTATGCCGATTCGGGAGAACATCCTGTTGTTACCGGTCTCTCCAACCTTGTTGATACCACTGACGTACCGCTACCCATCAACCTCTCAACACTCTCTTCTAACAATATTGAGAGCATTCGCAACCAATCACAACCACTGTCTCAAGGAGCAAAAAACCACCCCGTTACCATGCAGTATGTTCCGCATCAGCAGAGCCAAGAACGCTCTCATGCCAATGATTTAGGTGCTATGCAGCTCATGACAACACGGAGATTTTTTCCGCATCTGCAGCTTTATTTGGTGGAATGAAAATAGAAGCACTTTTAAAAGTGCATTCCTACCTTTAATAGCGTACGATAATTGTCTAAACTTCGTTCATACCCTTTGCTCAGTTCGGCATCGGTTGTCCACTGGTAGCGTGCTTCGGCACCAACAAAGTAAGTGGCATCAATATCATAACGCAGTGACGCGCCGACATTAATGCCGACAATAAGATCGGTTTCATCAGCATCGGTAGCAATAACGCCAAAGCCCGGACCTACTCCCAGCTGCACTTTCTCATCCAAATCAAACATAACATGGGGGTTGAATTCCAGTGAAGTCATACGTAACCCATGCTTGCTTTGATGCACCAGACTAATTTGTTGACGAATATCGAGCGTTTCGAGTTGCAATGCGGGACATGCCAGCGACAACTCCAATCCGTACATATAATCGCCATCAGATGCTTTTTCCCGCTCACCGTATCCGACCAGTAGTGCCACTGCCGGTTCCGGGCAGTAGTCGGCATCTGTTATGATGGGAAAGAGTGTCGTCTCGCGTTCAGCATGGGCTAATGTTGCCAACAGCAACACGGTACTTAAAACAATTCGTTTCATTGGTTTCCTTTTGTGATAAATTAAAAAGTCATTATAGAATGATTTCCTTTAACTTGCCCATATTTTACCTATTTCTACATACATTTTTTTACATGTAAATTACGCCTCAGCGTTGGAAAGATTACGAATAATATTGGCATATTCATCAAAGTGTTCCAGTGCGATATCGACCAATCTGGGGTCAAAATGTCTGCCCCGCTCTTTTTTCAGGAAGGCAATCACCTCCTCGTCAGACCAGACCTCTTTGTAAACACGCTTTGAAAGCAATGCATCGATAACATCGACAATTGCGACAATACGCGCTATAACGGGAATGGCTTCACCTTTAAGACCTTGAGGGTATCCCGTACCGTCATATTTTTCATGGTGAGCATACGCAATAGCCGCTGCCGCCTGAAGCACCGGTCGCTTGGAGTGTTTTAAAATTTCATAACCCAATAACGTATGCGATTTCATAAGCGAAAACTCATCGCTGGTAAGTTGAGAGGGTTTGTTTAAAACGGCATCGGCAATACCGACTTTTCCAATATCATGCATGGGTGATGCCAACTCGATAGTTTTGACTTGGACATCGTTCAATCCGTATGCGCGCGCCATTAAGCTACTGATGGTTGCAACCCGTTGCGTATGGCGCTTTGTATTGCAGGAGCGAATCTCTTCAATCGCTCCCATGGCAAGCAATGTCTCTTTAAGTGTCAGTTCTATCTCTTCGTTGAGCTGTTGCAATTGTCTGTTTTTTTCTTGAAGTTCCTCTTCTTTAAGAATCACGTTTTGATTGAACTTGTTAATATTGTGGGCAACATCTTTAAACTCTTTACTCTCATATTTGTTATCGTCAATGCACTCATGCAGCTGGTATGCCCGCTTCCCCTCATTTATAATATTAGACAGAGGTCGACAGATATTCCTCTCAATAACATGAAACATATTGAAAATGACAATCAGTGCAAACAAAAGCAGCACGGCAACAATAATATAACTGTATTTGAAGGCAAAGTTGCGATGCAGACCGGTATCTATCTGAATCTCTACGGCACCCAGTACCTCTCCTTCATTGACTTTGTGGCACTCCAAACAGTTTAAACGCCCCTTGGAACTGGCAATATAAGGAACAATAACCTCAACCTTTTTGTCCCCCTCTTTCCATTCAAAATGTACCTCTTTGTTGGCAAGAATCGTACGCAGCTCACCGGTAAGTTCTTTCTCAAAACGCTCTGAATCTCCAAACTGTCTGTTAATGGCATCGGCACGAATAATTTTAATAGAGTCAATATCATGGATCGAGGCGATCTCATGTAAAAAATAGTCCCGCTTGTCCATAATTTCGGCTTTCATGTGCGAGGTAAGACCGGCTTTGACAATTTCGGCAACAGAGAGGGCTTTATTTTCAATGACCAGTTGTGAAAAACTGCGATAACTTAACGCAACAATGGCAATAATAATGAGCATGGCTACCAAAAACACCTGCAACAGTCGTGTTAATGTAATTTTTTTAATACTCTTCTGTTTCATGCCAATCCATTGGACAAATTTATGGGTAACAGTATAAAAATATTTCCTAAAAATATAGCTGAAACAACCGAAAAACAGTACTTTGAGTCTAAATAAGACAAATTTTATCTTTTTATTGATCTAAATCAAGATAAATATTGTCTTTTATTCGTTACAATGTCACATACCAAACATAAAAGGAGACACACACATGACAAAAACGATTCTGGTTCTTACAGCATTGGCAGCGTTAGCACAGGCTGATGTTGTCCATTATGACGACAGAGACAAAGAGCAACCGCAGACAAGTAAACCCAATCATCCCAATAATGATTTGTACACCAAGTAGTTG
>JALSLA010000041.1 GCA_026988515.1 Helicobacteraceae bacterium
ATAGTGAGCATGGTTTGTCCCAGGTCGGAAATGAACTCAACTTCCATATCTAAAAGTCCTTCATAATCCATCCATGCGAGCTCTTGGGTGGTGTCAAATTCAATACTGTGTTGGTCGGGTAACATGGTTACAGCTCCTTTAAGGCAATGGTCATGACACTCTCTTTAATGTTTAACGTACGTTTGTCATCATACGCGACGCTAGCGAGTGATGTTTTTTCAAGAAAAGGGGTTGCAATACTAAAAGCGCTCCCTGAATTTTCTGCTAAAACCTTTGCACTGCCCACCACCATATTGGTAGTCTCAAGAAGCATCTCTTGAAGAGTTTGCTCATTGGGAGTCTCTTCTCCTAAAAAGAGTTCGGTAATGTGCGCCAGCAGCGGTTCGTCCATGGCAATATAGACACGATAGACCGTATGCGCCATACTCGTAATATCGATATAGGCAATGTGCGTTTTTTCTTGTGTCGACAGGTCACTTAAAGCACAAGTCGTACCAATTTGATGTTGAAAAAAATGTTCACTTGCCGTTGTAATGTAGTTGATCATACATAATCCGTTTATAGAGCTTTGGTAATTGAGCTAAATTATACGTAATTGAATGTAAATTGTTGATTAAAACGGAGGAATTTCGGTGGCTTAGATTCTTTGTGTGGCACAGACAGCTATGCCGTTTTAAAGGAATTTTTCAGTACAATCGCCTCTCGAATCAAGGTGAAGTATGGTAATTGAGTTAGGTATTGTCGGTGTTTTCGTGGGAATACTTTCCGGTTTTTTCGGAATCGGCGGAGGTACCATTTTAGTACCGATTCTCCTTTTTTTAGGTTATGACATGAAAACGGCAATCGGTATCTCTGTAATTCAGATGGTATTTAGTTCGGTATATGGCAGTTATCTTAACTTTAAAAAAGGTACGCTTGATTTAACAATGGTTTTAATCATAGGTCTGGGCGGCTTTGTCGGGGCATTTTTAAGTGCGATGGTTGTCTCTAAAGTAGATGCGTTTACTTTGGAAATGCTCTTTTTTACGTTTGTCATTTTTGCATTAGCACGCATGTATGTTAAAACCGAACAGTACGATACGGTGATTGAACCGCATCCGGTATTGCTTTTTTCAATAGGCAGTGTGATTGGACTCTTTTCCATATCTATCGGTGTCGGCGGCTCTATTTTACTGGTGCCCATTTTAGTAGGGTTTTTACATGTAAATTTAAAGAATGCCATCTCTGCAGGACTCTTTTTTGTCGTCTTTTCTTCGGTTTCAGGGGTCATTGGTTTGAGTTTGGCTCGTGTTTTAGACTATGAGAGCGGCATTATTGTCGGTATGGCTTCGCTGTTGGGAGTCTTTATTGGAATTTTTTTAAAGCATAAGGTTGAAGACGACTTGCAAAAAAGACTGTTGCTGCTGTTTTATATTGTAGTGGCACTCTATATATTTATACGATTGGTGGGTAATGAGTAAGATTAAAATTTACGGCGCACGCGAGAATAACTTAAAAGACATTTCGTTGGAGATTCCCAAAAACAAACTGGTTGTTTGTACGGGATTAAGCGGTAGCGGAAAATCGACGTTGGCATTTGATACGCTGTATGCCGAAGGCCAACGACGTTATATAGAGTCACTTTCAAGCTACGCGCGGCAGTTTTTAGATCGTATCGGCAAACCTGATGTCGATAAAATTGAGGGGCTTACCCCTGCCATTGCGATTGATCAGAAAACGACTTCAAAAAATCCGCGTTCAACCGTGGGTACCATTACGGAAATTTACGACTATTTTCGTTTACTCTATGCGCGCATCGGGGTGCAGCATTGCCATAAGTGCGGTAAGCCCATCTCTAAAATGAGCGCAGAAGATATTATAGAACAGGTGCGGCTTCTGCCCGAAGGCGCCAAAGTCATTATTTTGGCACCGCTGGTCAACGAAAAAAAAGGAAGCTATCATGATATGATGGAGTCATTGCGTCACAAAGGTTATGTTCGGGCGATGATTGACGGGGTCATGGTACGTCTTGATGATGACATTGAGTTGAGTAAAACTAAAAAACATACTATCAAAGTGGTTATTGACCGTGTGATTATTAAGTCCGATAACAAAGAGCGTATTGCCGCCGATGTGGAGCGTGCTCTTAAAGAGAGCTATGGAGAGTTGGAACTCGAGATTGTTAATTACGAAGCGCTGGGATTGAGTAAAAAGTTGATTCATTACAGTGAACACAGTGCCTGCTTTGACTGCAAGGTTAGTTTTGAGCCGCTAGAGCCGCTTACGTTTTCATTTAATTCACCTAAAGGCGCCTGTTTAGAGTGTGACGGTTTGGGGATTCGCTATGCGCTTGACCAAGAGAAGATTATTGATGAGTCGCTCTGCATTGAAAAAGGGGCCGTTAAGATTATTTACGGCTTTAACAAAGGGTACTATTTTACCTTTTTAAAAGCTTTTTGTCTGCAGAACAATATTGATATTACCGTACCGTTTGCAACGCTTGAAGCCCATCAGAAAAAGGCTATTTTACACGGCAGTGTCGATGAAGTGACATTTGAGTGGAAAAAACATCCCGTCAAGCGTGTCTGGCCGGGTATTATTCGGATTGCTTACGATATGTTCAAAGATGAAAAAGAGTTGGGTGATTATATGAGCGAGAAGGCATGTGACGTCTGCAATTCGCACCGTTTGCGTCAAGAGAGCCTGGCTGTTCGTGTGGCAGATAAACGTATTAGCGACATTATTTCACTGCCCATAGAAAAAAGTTACGAATGGTTTAACAATGCCGATACGTTCAGCTATCTTAACCGGCAGCACAGCATGATTGCCGCACCCATTTTGAATGAAATCCGTGAGCGACTTTTCTTTTTGTATGATGTCGGATTGGGCTATTTAACGCTCGATCGTGACGCACGTTCAATTAGCGGCGGTGAAGCACAGCGTATTCGTATTGCATCACAGATCGGCAGCGGACTGACCGGCGTGATGTATGTGCTTGATGAACCGAGTATCGGATTGCATGAACGGGATACTTTAAAGCTTATTCGTACGTTGCGGTCACTTCAGGAAAAAGGCAATACGGTGATTGTTGTAGAGCATGATAAAGAGACCATAGAACATGCCGACTATATTGTTGACATTGGTCCGGGTGCAGGAAAATACGGAGGAGAGGTCGTATTTAAAGGAACGCTTGCCCAATTGAAAAAATCCAAAACATTAACAGCAGATTATCTTGTGGGGCGTAAAAAAATCGAGTATTTTTTTCGTAGACCGCAAGAAGAGTGGCTGGAACTGCATAACGTTTCACTAAACAATATTCAAAATTTACATGTAAAAATTCCGTTGCACAACTTTGTCTGTATTACCGGTGTGAGCGGTAGCGGCAAGAGTTCGCTCATTTTGCAGACACTGCTGCCGACCGCACGGGAACTGCTTAATCATGCCCGTAAGGTCAAAAAGATTGCCGGTGTTGAAATTGAAGGACTTGACAAGCTTGACAAGGTTATTTATCTTGATCAAAGTCCCATTGGCCGCACACCACGCAGTAATCCGGCTACCTATACCGGTGTGATGGATGAGATTCGCGCATTGTTTGCCAAAACGAAAGAGGCGCAGCTTCGCGGTTACACAACATCACGATTTAGTTTTAACGTGAAAGGAGGGCGCTGTGAGAAATGTCAGGGAGAAGGCGAGCTGAAAATCGAGATGCATTTTTTGCCCGACATTCTCGTAAAGTGCGACTCTTGTAAAGGAAAACGCTATAATGAACAATCTTTAGAGGTAGAGTACAAAGGCAAAAACATTGCTGACGTTTTAGCCATGAGTGTGGAGGAGGCATTGCGGTTTTTTGATCCTATTCCAAAGATTAAAGCTAAAATGCAGACGCTTTACGATGTCGGTTTGGGCTATATTACTCTTGGACAGAATGCCGTGACGCTCTCCGGAGGTGAGGCGCAGCGCATTAAACTTTCGAAAGAGTTAAGCCGTAGAGACACGGGACGTACTCTGTATATTTTAGATGAGCCGACGACCGGATTACATTTTGATGATGTAAACCGTCTTACCAAAGTACTGCACCATTTTGTCGAACTTGGCAATACGGTACTTGTCATTGAACACAACCTCGATATGGTTAAAAATGCCGATTATATCATTGATATGGGTCCTGAAGGCGGCAGTGGCGGCGGTAAAATTATTGCCGTCGGTTCACCTGAAACACTGGCACAACAGCATGAAAGTACAAACAGTTACACCGGAAAATATCTTGTTAATGAGTTGGCATCGCATCACGCATAGCATTGTTGTGATATTTTGCTCTTAACAAAAATTAAGATAAAAAATACTAATAAGAAAAATAATTTAAGTTGCAACTTATATTTTAGATATAATACATGTAAATTTTTGATACCTTCACTATAAAAGGGAGCTGAATGCAATTTGTAGTAATATGGGCAATGTTACTGTCTGCTTTGAATGCCGGTAATTTTATGATGCATGATCGTGTCTGTGCAAATCCTGTAAGTATGAATAATATTTTTGTGGTCTGTAACGATATTAACTTCAGTAATGCAAATGATGAGTATGCCGTTTACATGTATGAGTTAAACAAAGAGTTAGAGACCTTAAGTACAACCAAGCTTATGCTCAATGACCTTTTTGTCGAAAAGGCTATTAAGATCAATACGCATAAAATGTTTTTAATCGCTGAAACCCGCTCAAAATGCGTTGAGGTTTTAGCGGTTGAGACGCAGAGTAAAAACATCGATTCCGTTCTTGAGTTTTGTGATAGCGCCGAGCTCTCTTTGGAAGACGAATATCACCCGCATACCGTTCTCTTTGATGATGGATCATTGTTATTTTCGATGGAACGCGAAGGAGTGGATGCGGCAACCGTTCAGCTGCTTTATTTGAAAGCGACAGCGCCGAAGAAGTATGAGATAGTACGTCTTAACAACTATAAAAACTATGATATATTTAAAATGATGCCCTATAAAGAGGGTGCTGTCGTCATGTTGCGTTCGCAACAGCGCGCCAACGATGCCGTGCTGTTGAAGCTGACAAAAAACAAAGAGGGAAGTTTTGATACTTCGGTACTGTATGAGACTCATACGCAAATGTTGACATCTTTTGATATTGATGCAGATCGTATTTTTCTTTATGGAAACAAGGTCTCTTCTAAGATGATGAGTCTGTTTCTTTATGAGATAGATACCAAAGGGGCCGTGCATCGGCATTTGGATGAATACCCTATGGCATTTCAACCTACAGGACTTAAAGTATCGAAATCGAAAGGGTTGTTTTTGGCAGGCATGCTGACCAACACTAAGAAACAGCCCTCAGATTTGGGTTTAATGCGTATTGAAATAGATCATGGTAATGCCATGGTGTCGTACGAACGTTTGGAACGCGACATTTCAGAGAGTTGCTTGCCCCCTTTATGGGTAGAAGACAATCGCTATATGAGTCTGTTTTTTAAAGATGCCCGTCAGGTTGTACGCATCGATCCTGTGACGGCTCAGGTGAAAGAGAAGATACTTTTGCCGGTATCTCATGTACTGCTTATTCCGAACAGTCCACGATTTTTACAGTTTGCCGACAAAGTCTTTTTAACCTATACTGCTATTGAAGAGAATATTATTAAAAATATTATCCAAGAAGTGCCTGAAGAGTAGCGACTAAATTAGGTAAAGGTACCTAATTTAGGAGTTTTACTACTCAGCTACTTCAACAACAACTGGAGTTGATTCCCAAATGCCGTGTTTGGTACAGTATGCTTGAGCAACAAAAGTCATTTTTTTACCGCTTGGCAAGACATTGAATGTTACAGTGGCATGACCTTTATGATCATCGCCGCCGAGCATGCCGGCAATAAAGTCTGCTTTGGCGAGTAGGGTTTCACCGTTAAAGAGTTGGACACCCTCAATATAGTGGTCGAAATGATCCGGGTGCGTGTACTCGTTACCCATTTTAATGGTTACGGCAAACGGCTCACCTGCTTTTGCTTTGCTCTCACAGTGAATAAACGGGGAGTGACGATCAATGTAATCCTTTTTGGACTCTCTTTCTACAGTGTCAATATCGACGTAACGATTGATTTTTGGCATAACTTTTCCTTACTTTATTTTGATCTGCTAATTGTATCAGTGATAACATTTAATTAAACATAAATAAGAGTATATTTATCTTATTTAAGAAATTAATAAGTAAATTTACATGTAAAAGCACTTTTTAACCATAATAGCGCTAAAATCACCCCAAAAATATGATGGAAACATGCAATGGTCAAACCCTTACTCATAGAGATTGGTGTCGAAGAACTACCGGCACTGCCTCTACTCAAAGAACTGGAGAATATTGAAGCCAAGTGGCTCAACATACTCGAAGCACATGCACTTGTGTGCGACTTTGAGTTTTACTACACCCCGCGACGCCTGGTACTGTGGCATCGAGAATTTTTACTGAAGCAACCCGACGCAGTCGAAGAGTATTACGGAGCGCCGGTAAGTATTGCATTTAAAGAGGGTGAAGCTACGAAAGCCGCATTGGGATTTGCTCGAAAATGTGGTGTTGACCTTAAGGATATAGGGCGTGCAAACAAAGACGGCAGAGAGGTTCTCTACTATAAAAAAAAGATAGAAGGAGAAGCTTCGGAACTGCTTTTAGAGACGATGATTACAGCATGGATGAAGAGTCTCTCTTTTGGAAAAAGCATGCGATGGGGTGATGTGAGCGAGAGTTTTATTCGTCCTGTGCGCTGGCTTAATGTCATGCTCGACAACCGATGCCTTCCCGTAACACTTTACGGGGTTACCGCGGCATCGCAGACGTATCTGCACCGTATGCAGAGCTATGAGGCACAAGACGTTACTGATATACAGGGTTATTTTGAACAGTTACGGCACGGAGGCGTTATGCTCTACCAAGATCTCCGACGCAATCGTATTGTAGAGCAGTTTGTCACTTTAGAAAAAGAGCAGGGTATTTGTATTGAAAATGACGAGGCCCTTTTAGACGAAGTGGTTGCCATTACCGAATACCCGACGGCACTTATCGGCAGTTTTGATGCCGAATTTTTACGTCTGCCTCCCGAAGTAATCATTACCTCCATGAAAGAGCATCAGCGTTACTTTCCTGTCTTTAAAGACGGGAAACTTCTCAACCGTTTTGTAGTCGTGAGCAATGCCTTGTGTGAAGACTTTTCCAAAGTTATTCAGGGCAATGAGAAAGTACTGCGTCCACGGCTTGCCGATGCGCTCTTTTTTTACGATAACGATTTAAAAAACGGTTTGAGTACCCAAGGACTTGAGAAAGTTGTTTTTATTGATGGACTGGGTTCGTTACAGGAGAAAATTGAGCGTGAAAAAGTGATTGCCCTTACATTGGCAGCACGGTATCTTCCGCGAGAAGAGCATCACGATCTTATGCGTGCCATGGAGTTGGCCAAAGCTGACCTAATGAGTGAAATGGTGTATGAATTTACAGAGCTGCAGGGGCTTATGGGGTATTACTATGCTAAAGCTTTGGGTGAAAGCGATGCGGTCGCTTTGGCGATTAAGGAACAATATTTACCGCAAGGTGAAGAGAGTGCGTTACCGTCTGCACCATTGAGTGCGATTGTCGCACTCTCCATTAAGCTTGATACGCTCTTGGGACTTTTTAGTATTCATCAGATTCCTACCGGATCGCGTGATCCGTTTGCACTGCGTCGAGCGGTCAATGGTATTATTCGCATTGTTAAAGCGTATCGCTTTCGTTTCGATATTGTAGCAACACTCAAAGAGCTTGGAGTCAACTACAAGCCGATCGATTTTGAGCTTTTGGAGCAGTTCTTTTTAGAGCGTATTAATCAATTCTATAAGGTCAATCCTTCCGTAATTAAAGCGGTATTGGCTTCGGGTGAGCGAGAACTTCTAGCGCTAGATGCTAAAATTGAGGCGGTCAATACCATGGTAAAGAGCGCCTCATTTTCAGAAGTCTTTTCAACGTTTAAACGTGTTGCTAACATTACCAAAGATCTGAATACGGCGCATCATTTACATGTAGATTCACAACGGCTCAGTGAGCCTGCTGAAAAAGCACTTTATGAGGCATTTTTAGATGTTAATCAACGCGATTTTAACACCTACGAAGAGGAGCTTGACGCACTTTTTTCACTGAAACCGCAGCTGGAGGAATTTTTTGATACGGTGATGGTCAATGTTGACGATGAAGCGCTAAAAAACAACCGCAAGGCGCTGGTAGGCAGTATCTATAAAGCACTGCTGAATATTGCGGATATTAAAGAGATTAGTGTTTGATGTTGCCATAGTCGGTGCAGGCATCTGCGGGTGCAGTTGTGCTTACATGCTGACACAAGCGGGCCTGCGCGTCGCACTGATTGATGCAACGGGTATTGCTGCCGGAGGCAGCGGTGCGGCGGGTGCTTTTGTCTCACCAAAATTTGTGAAAAGCGGTCCGGTTAAAGAGGTGAGTGAGGCGGCATTTCGTTTCTCGTTAACATTTTACCAAGAGCACTTCAGTGAGCTTACTTCGGTATCTCGACTGCTGCATTTTGCCAATAATGCACTCTCCAACGAGCGCGTGGCATACTTTAGAGAACATACATCATTAGCTCAAGCGACACTGGAACCTGAATATTTAGAACATATTAACCTTGAAGCACGCAGGTTTGAATCACTGGTACTGGAGTCGTCTGCCGTTGTTGATGCGCATGAAATCTGTAAAAAGATGGCAGCTGCGGCAACGTTTTTTAAAATAGATGTCAATACGCTGCATCATCAAGGGACGAGCTGGTCTCTTAATAATCAGCTGCGTGCGAAACGGGTGATATTGACGACGGGAGCTTACAGGCATGTGGTAGATATTCCGTATTTTACGCCGCGTGCCGTATTTGGACATCGTATTAATATTAAAACAAGCAGTTACAATCCGATTAACGTGCATCAATTTGTCTCAATATCACAATCTGACAGTGAGGGGGTCATTGCCATTGGAGCTACCCATGATGTACACTACAATCCGCTGAATGCATCAAACCAAAGGTACGATGTTGCCACAGGAAGAGCGACACTTCTTGAAAAAGCGCGACGTACGATGAGACTTGAACATGTTGACATACTTAAAGATTTTACCGGTGTACGTGCCGGAAGTGTTGATCATCTCCCGCTGTTAGGTTTAGTGGTTGATTCAAAAAAAACACTTGAACATCTGCCGAAGCTACGGCGTGGAAAACAATATGATATTAATAAATATGAATATTATCCCGACCTTTATATGATGAATGGAGTCGGGGGTTACGGCTTTGTATTAGCCCCCTTTTTAGCAAAAATGTTACAGGATTTTATAATGAGAGGCAGCGCTGTTACTCCTTTAGTGTTACCGTCTCGCTTCTTACGACGCTGGTGTATTCAAAAATGTCGCTAAAGTGACACTGCTGTTACTTTTGATTTATGGTTTCTCATTACAATAAGGGTAATGGACCAAAGGAGTGGGTATGCGGGTTAAAGTTTTTATTTTTGGAACACTGTTTTTAATTGGAAATATTACGCTTAATGCACAGCTGCTCGTACGAGAAGGTATGGTCAGTGTTGAAGAGATTGCTACATTGTCACACGGCAGCTCTACGGTGCGGGATGATCTTGAGGCCGGCTTGACACAACGCGGTATTGATAATAACGTTGCACATGACATTGTTGAAGATTTTTTGAAAGAGAATGACGTTGTGGCAATGCTTAAAATGCAAAATTATCTGAATGTCATTAAGCAGGTTGATTATGAAATGCTGATTAACGAGATTATCATAGAGCTTCTTTTCGGCAATGCGGTCGACTTTTCAAGTTATGATACTTTGGTGGCATTAACACAACGTCTATACGGTGTGCATCTTGATGCTGCGCTGCTTGAACAGCTGATGCAGGTTGCATCCGTAAATCAAAGCCTAGAAGTGACATAAAAACGTATCATCATAATTCAAATTGGGTATAATCACGCAAAATAATTGATTTTTATGGAGCAGTTGAGAATGAAACAAGCGATTGTATTGCTGAATATGGGGGGTCCCAATAACCTCAATGAAGTAGAACTGTTTCTGGAAAATATGTTTAACGATCCGAATATTTTAACGATGAACAGCACATTGCTGCGGAAATTTATTGCACGGATGATTACGTTTATGCGTACGGAAGCATCCCAGGAAATTTACTCCCAACTGGGTGGAAAATCTCCGATTGTCGGACATACCGAAAACTTGGTTGCTGCCTTACAGCAACGTTTTGACGATGAGACCATTGTCGATTTTGTCATGCGTTACACCCCGCCGTTTGCTTCGGAAGTGATTGAGCGACTTAAAAAGGAACAGGTCGAAAAAATTTATCTTATACCGCTTTACCCGCAATATTCTACAACGACGACGAAATCGTCACTGGAAGATTTTGAAGCACAGTTTCATAACAGCGGCATGGATGCTGTTTTGGTTGAAATTAAACATTATTATGAAAATGCGACTTTGAATAAAGCGATTGTTAAAAAGATTCGTGAGTGTATCGGCGACAAAGAGAGTGAAAGAGTCGACCTCATTTTCTCAGCACACGGTTTACCGCAAAAAATTGTTGACAACGGTGATGCTTATGAACGTCAGGTACGACGTCATGTCGGACTGATTCAAGAAGAACTTCGTGCCCAAAATATTAAGTTTAATGCCGTACATCTGGCGTATCAGTCCAAAGTAGGGCCCATGGCATGGCTAAAACCGTCACTGGATGAGACCCTTAAGGTCATACTCAACAAAAATGTCATGATATGTCCGGTTGCATTTACCATAGACAATTCCGAAACCGACTTTGAACTGGGGGTTGAATATAAAGAGATTGCCGACGAATTGGGCTTTGAATGGTACGGTGTGAGCAAGTGCCTCAATGATGACCCACTTTTTGTTGATGCATTGTGTGAGATTTACGAAAAGATGCGTGAATGAAGGTGGCAATTTTTGATATGGACGGCACCCTGATTGATTCGGGTCACGATATTACCGTTTCTATTAATCATGTCCGGGCACATCTGTATGCGTTAAAACCGTTAGAGGTTTCGTATGTTATTGATGCCATTAATGCGCATCAGCGCAATTTGGCACAGCTCTTTTATGAAACGCCCCTTTACGAGTCAAAAGCTCAAGCGCTTTTTGAGGCGCACTATTATGAACAGTGTACGCAAAACGTAAAGCTTTACGAAGGGATTTTTGAGGCGTTACAGGCACTTAAAGAGCATGGCGTTCATCTTTGTGTTGCTACGAATGCTCCCACGATTTTTGCAAAAAGAATGTTAACACATCTTCAGGTAACGCCGCTATTTGACCATATTATCGGTGCAGATATGGTACAACGTCCCAAGCCCGACAAACAGATATTGGAGCTGATTTTAGGCCGTTACGGGTTTGAACACAGACGTGACAGCGCTTGGATGGTAGGCGATAATTCCAAAGACATGCAAAGTGCCCATGATGCCAAGATTTGTTCGATTTTTGCTACATGGGGATTTTCTCGTGAAGGCAGAGGGCACCATCAGGCCGATCATCCCCAAAAGGTTGTAGATATCATTCATGCATAAATATCGGATTCTCTTTTTACATGTATTTTTCTTCTCAACGCTTTTGTTTGCAGTAAACAGTGAGATGTCTCCGTCGCAAAAACATTTTGCCAACGAAGCATCGGCAGTCATGAAAAAGTTGTTGAGACAACAACAGCCGGTGTCAAAATTTTTAAGTAACGGCGCATTGCAACGCTATTACAAAAGAGGCCATTACCGACCGTTTTGGTTTGATGCCGAGGGTATTAAATCGATTGCCGTTGAGCTGATAAATGCCGTGGAGAATGATCCGGTTTTAAAGCCGGCTTCCAATACAGTCTTTGGATTGCGTGATGTTGTGTTACAGATCAGTACGCTTGAGAGTGCTGCAGATGCCGAAATGGAAACAGTAATGCGACTCGACGCTACGATTACCGGCATATACGATGAGTATATGAAACGGGTGGCATCGGGTACCATTGACTGGAAAGAGTTTCAGCTTAAACTCGAAGCACTTGAGGAAGAGAAAAAAATATTGGCAAGTTGGGATCGGTACGGTGCCTATAAAAACCGTGTTACACTGCTGTATAAGGCACTTGAAACCGATGATATTTACAGTGCCGTTAATGCTGTTAACTACACCTATCCCATGGCAAAAAAGTTGGAACAGGCTTTGGAGTATTATGAGAAGATTGCCCATGAAGGGGGTTATATACAGTTACCTGAATTTCAAAAACTTTCCGAGGGAGACAGTGATCCTGTTGTAGTATTGTTACGCGAACGTCTGATTCAAAGTGGTGAACTCAACAGCACAACATGCCTGCCTGAAGAGAGTAATGTGACTCACTGCCTTGAGTATTTTGACAGCAATGTTAAAAGAGCCGTTAAAACTTTTCAGCGTAATCACGGTCTGTCTGTTGACGGTGTTGTCGGACCCGATACTCGAAAACATCTCAATATTACCATTGAAGAGAAAATTGCCACCATACGCTTAAATCTGGAACGGATGCGCTGGCTTCCGCGAACTTTGGGAAAACGGTATGTCCTGGTTAATATTGCCGATTACAAACTTTTGGTCATTGATGAGGGAAATGTTTCGTTAGAGATGCCTATTGTCGTTGGTGAAAAACGTCATCCTACACCGGTCTTTAGCAATAAGATGTCCTCAGTGGTGTTAAACCCTTATTGGCGCGTACCTCAGAGTATTGTGAAGCGCGAGTTGGTACCCAAATTGGTAAAAGATCCTTATGCTCTGGTGGAGCAAGGCATGCGGATGCATGCCGACTGGAATGAGAGCTCTCCTTATTATGACTTCGGCACCATTGATTGGAGTGTGTACCTGCAAAAAGATGATGAGGAAGAGAATTTTGAGGTACCGATGCGTTTTATTCAAATTCCCAGCAGTCAGAATCCGTTAGGGCGGGTAAAGTTTATGTTTCCCAATAAGTACTCCGTCTATATTCATGACACATCGGTAAAACGTTACTTCAGGTACCGACAACGTGCTTTTTCGCACGGTTGTATTCGTGTTTCAAAACCTGATGCCTTATTGCAATCCATTGCGAAAGTAGACAAAAACGTTAACTACGATGAAGTACAAGAGCTTTTAAAAGAAAAACATAAAACAAAAATAGGTCTGGAAACTAAAATTCCCATACATGTTGTTTATTTGACCTCATGGGTCAGTCATAATGGTGCAATACAGTTTCGAGATGATATTTATAGTTATGATACAATGCAGAATGAATTACTTAACAAGGCAGTAGTGAAGCAATAAAAGGCGTAGGAGTATTGGATGTTTGATACAGGAAACATTGTTGTTATTACGCTGATGCTACTGCTTTTTTTGCGACAATTTGCGGTATTTAAGCAGGCTTCCAAAATTAATTATGCACCGCTTATCCTTATTTTGGGATTATTGGGGTCGCTGCTGTACTTTATGATACATTCACAAGAAACGTCTCCTCTGTTACTGCGCGAAGCACTGTTACCGTTATTTTCAAGTCTGCTTCTCTATTTTATTTTAAATATTCTCAATCAAACGCAACAAAGTAGCAAAACTTTGGAACAAGAGGCGTTACAAGCACAGTTCTTAAGCGATATTGATGAGATGAAGCAAGATATTGCAATGTTACATGAACGTGAGTATCACCTTGAAGATATCCGTAGCGATACGAAGACAGAGCATGTTGAGCAAATGTTTAAAAAAGATATTGAGACACTGCAACAGATACAAAAAAACCAAGAAGCTTTCATGGAAAAATATGATAAAAGCATGCAGGGCTTCAAAGAGTTCACAGAGATTAAAATGCCGGAATTTGATGCCATTATTCATCGTCACATAGAGATACTTCGTATTACCGAGCAAGATCATTTTAACTACATCAAACAGGCGCTCGAATCGTCTCAAAAGAGTCACAAAACACTG
This sequence comes from Helicobacteraceae bacterium, assembly GCA_026988515.1. Taxonomy (GTDB): domain Bacteria; phylum Campylobacterota; class Campylobacteria; order Campylobacterales; family Sulfurimonadaceae; genus QNZR01. The sequence goes on from JALSLA010000041.1 coordinate 13,967, forward strand.
CATGCCAATCTTAACGAAATGCACAAGCTGTTAGGCAGTATAAAACATACGCATGCCGCTGCAATAGGAAAAGTGATGGAACAGGCGGCTTCAGAGCTAAAGCGACTTTTTACCGGTTATGAAACACAGTTGACGCATTTGCAGTCGCAAAGTGAAACCTTGGGCATGGGCATGCGTGAAAACGAGTTGTTGCTAGAACGTCTTAAAGAGCGAAGCGATGTGCTGCTTGGACAAATTACACAGATATCGAAACAAATGGATACGATGCTACAGACTGCACAAACACTTCCGAATCTGGATCATCTCATTGAGACACTATCGACACAACGTCATGATATTCATGAAGAAATGTCACTCCTTAAAGCGGAGGTATCGGCATTGAAAGAGCGACTCGGCATCTCTGAAAATATGCATGAACAGAGAGTTGAAGATGTCATAGAAACACTCTCTAAAACGCTCAATGAAAAGGTGGATTATGCCATGACCAAACTGTACGAACAATATTTCTCATTGCAAAACTCGAATGCTTCGACCATGAAGGAGTTGGCATCGCGCTCTAAGATGCAACAAACATATCTTTCAAATTCTTCAAAAGAATGATATAAATTTAATAAAATTTTAGTACAATAAAGCTTATTTAATTTCCGAAAGTTCTATGATGAAATGTTACATAATATTTTTGTTAGTTTTAACTTCTGTTGCTGACGAACCAATAACACCGTTACCGCAACACATACAAGTAAACAGTGAAAAAGCGGCATTGGGAAAATTGTTGTTTTTTGAAACGCTGCTCTCTGCAGACAATACAATCTCGTGTGCAACCTGTCACCATCTTGAAGAAGGCGGAGACGATAATCTGAAGTTTTCATTTGGCGTTAACGGGACAGAAGGTGATATCAATGCACCTACCGTCTATAATGCTGTTTTTAATTTTCGCCAGTTTTGGAATGGACGCGCCAAAGATCTTGAAGATCAGGTATTTGATCCTATTGTCAATCCGGTAGAGATGAACAACAGTTTTGAGTATTTGATACCGCGTTTGCGCGAGACACACTACGACAAAAAATTTAAGAAAATTTACAGCAATGGGATTACCCGAAAGAATATTGCCAATGCCATTGCCGAATACGAAAAAACGCTGATTACGCCGAATGCTCCGTTTGACCGATTTCTTCACGGCGACCGTACTGCCATCTCACAAGAGGCGAAAGAGGGTTACATTCTGTTTAAAAGCAAAGGGTGTATTACCTGCCATCACGGCATTAATATCGGAGGCAATCTGTACAATAAATTCGGTGTGATGGATGATGTTGAGAGTAATCGCACCGGACGCTACGAAGTGACTCAAAAAGAAGAAGATAAATACTATTTTAAAGTACCGTCACTGCGTAATGTAGCGTTAACGGCACCCTATCTTCACGATGGTCGTTTTGAGACACTTGACGCGGTGGTTAAATTTATGGCGCACTATCAACTGGGTCGTGTGATTACGCAAAAAGAGGTTGATAACTTAGTGGCTTTTTTAAATACGCTTACCGGAGAAATTCCGGTTAATGCTATAAAGTAAGCCTTTGAAAGCGACTGTATGATGCCATTTGATCGAAACAAAATTGATGCTATAACAACACTTCTGTTTGTATTGCTGTTACTTGTCTTACTGCTTTTCGGTTATCTGCTAAAAATCTACAAAGATACGCAACGGTATACGCACTATCATGACGCCATTATGGAGTTAAAACTTCTCGATAAATCGTTCGATAATTTTTTACTGCAAAAAGCTACATTTATTAATTATGACACGATTAATAAAAATACAAAACAGTTTGAGAATTTAATGAGCTTTTTGGATTCAGATGCGTCGCAAGAACTTTTTAAAAGTAAGCAATATAGGCTGTTGTTGCGTTACATTATTGAAGAGTATTATAAAAAACGTGACTATATTGAACTCTTTAAGTCCCAGAATGCTTCGCTTCTAAACTCCATGCACTATCTTTTTGACCTGAACAAGGTGATTCAAGAAGATACACATCTTGATAAAAAAAGTATTGCCGTTGCTAATGATACGTTATTGCATCTGATGAAATATTACATTAACACCTATGTTGACAGACGACAGATGCAGAGTAATTTCGATTTTTTAGAGCATGCTGTGCACAGTGACAACCATACGGAGCTGTATATCTTTTTGCAAGTTGCCAAGCAAAATATCACCTATATTCAAAAACTGCATCGTATCGATGACGTTGTCAAACAGCCGTACATAAACGTATCTCTTGAGAATTTACATAAAGTCGTTGACCGTAAGCACCAAAACGACTTGAACATTGAAAAAACCATTGTACTGGTACAGTTTGTGACACTGCTTATTATTTTATACAGCCTGCTGGTAATGTACCGACGAACACTGCGTATTAAAGATGAGCTTGTCGGCTTTAAGACAGCCGTAGAAAACAGTGATAACTCTATAGTAATTACAGATGCAAACAGTAATATTATCTATGTCAATGATGTTTTTGAACACGATACGGGCTATACGAAAGAAGAGGTTATCGGGAAAAATCCGCGTATCTTAAAATCGGGTGAAAATTCTCAAGAATTTTACAACAACATGCATGAGACATTAAACCGTGGTGAAAAATGGGAAGGCGAGTTTATCAATAAACGCAAAGACGGAACGCTGTACTATGAAAAAGCTTCAATCACTCCGGTGTATGTCAAAGGGCAGCTGGTTAAATATTTGGCAATTAATCTGAATATTACCGACTATATTGAACAAAAGCGTGAGGTAGAATATATGGCGTATCATGATGCATTGACCTCATTGCCCAATCGTATGAACGTTGAAGAGTATTTGGAGCATCGTCTGGTTGTCGCCAAGCGCCAGTCGTCACGCATTTCCATTCTCTTTATAGATTTGGACCGCTTTAAAATTATTAATGATACCCTCGGACACGATGTGGGTGATGAGCTGCTCATTCAAAGTGCCAAACGGATGAAAAAAGCTTTGCGGGAATCTGACATGTTGGCGCGTATCGGCGGCGATGAATTTGTTATTATTATTGAATCGTTAAACGAAGACTATTCGGCGGCACAGGTGTCTCAGAAAATATTGGAACTCTTCTCAGAACCGATTACGACCAGTAATCATCGGCTGAACGTGACATTGAGCATCGGCATTGCCATTTTTCCCGATGACGGAATGGATTGTAAAACCATCTTTAAGCATGCTGATGTTGCAATGTACAAAGCCAAAGCCAGCGGTAAAAATACCTACCGCTACTATAAAAAGCAGCTCTCCATAGATGTGCATAATCGCTTAACCATGGAGCAGACCATGAAAGAAGCACTGGAGAATAGAGAATTTTATGTGATGTATCAGCCAAAATACAATCTTCATAATAAGGCTGTTACGGGCCTCGAAGCACTGGTGCGCTGGAACAGCGATACATTGGGTATTGTTTCGCCGGTACAGTTTATTCCAGTGGCGGAAGATACCGGATATATCTTAGAAATCGGCAGATTTGTGTTTAAGCAGGCATGTCAGGACTTTTTAGTGTTTAAAGAGATATGCCCGACTCTTAGAGTAATTGCCATTAATATCTCCGCCATACAACTCTACCAATATAACTTTATTGATGACATCGCGGCACTGACCAAAGAGATCGGTATTGAAACGCAAGATATCGTATTGGAAATTACCGAGAGTCACATTATGAAAAATACCAAATACAGTATGACAATTTTAAGTCGTCTGAAAGCGTTGGGATTTTCTATCTCCATTGATGATTTTGGAACCGGGCACTCTTCAATGAGTTATCTCAAACAGTTCCCGATTGACGAATTGAAAATTGACAAGTCGTTTGTTGATGAGCTGCCTCATGACAGCAATGATGTTGCTATTGCCAAAGCCATTATTGTTCTGTCACAAAGTTTGGGGTATGTTAATGTTGCCGAAGGTATTGAAAATGCGGAACAAGAAGCGTTCTTAGCTGAAAACGGTTGTCAAATCGGGCAGGGATACCACTTTTGTGTACCGTTGATACGAGAGAAACTGCGTACGTTTTTACAAGAGCATACCGGTGAATAGCGCACTCGATATCTATGCTCAGAGCGAACATCTGCTCGGTATTGAAGAATCAACGCAACTATTGCACTCTATTTTTCTCACGCTTCTTGAAGATGAAGGCATCGGTTCCGTTCTCGACATCGGCTGCGGTCGCGGCGGTTTTATGTGTCAGGCGGAAGCTTCCGGTATTGTATGCAGCGGCATCGATCTCTCTCATGTTATGGTTGAAGCGGCACAACGTAAAGGGCTTGATGTTACATGTAAAAATATCTGCGAGGTCAAGGGGCAGTATGAAGCGGCCGTAGCCATCTTTGATGTGCTGAATTTTATTGCTCCAGATGCGTTGAAGCAGTTTTTGAGTTGCGTTGCCGATGTCTTGAAAGAGGGCGGTTTGTTCATTGCCGATGTGAACAGTGAATACGGCTTTCGCGATGTTGCAGAAGGGAGTATGAGCGCTGAAGATGCAGACAGTTTTTTGAATGTCAATGCCGTTTATGCCGATGCAAAGCTTTCCACAGAGTTTACACTCTTTCATAAGCAGGAGAATGGAAGTTATCTGAAATCTCAAGAGTGTATTGAACAGTACTATCACTCGTTGGAGGCATTGAAACATAACGGGGTGTTGACATTAGTTGAAGATCACCCGCTTTCGCTTTATGATGTAGATGATAAAATGTTACTTATATTTCAAAAAAAGCAGTAACGTATGTATGATGACAAAGTACGATGGAATAAAAAATACGAAACACTTCCCATGCCGACCCATGTTGCCAAGGTAGTGAAACACTATGCGGATCAGGCACCTCGCGGCACCGCTTTAGATATTGCGTGCGGACAGGGACGCAATACGGTTTTTTTAGCCGAGCGAGGTTTTAAGGTCGATGCCATTGATATTTCTGAGGTGGCGCTTTCGTATTTGGACGATATTGAGAATGTCACGACAATTTGTGCCGATATTGACGACTATACGTTTGGTAACGAGTATGCACTTATTGTCAATGTCAACTATTTGGACCGCGCCTTAATTCCTAAAATCAAAGAGGCGCTGAAACATCGTGGCATGGTTATTTTTGAAACATTTGTCGAGGCAGAGGGCGACGGGTTTCATCAACCCAGCAATACGGAGTACCTTTTACATGTAAATGAGCTCTTAAATCTGTTTCAATCGTTTGAAATTCTCTACTATGAAGAGCGGATCGATACGAATCTTCGAGGTGAAAAGGTAAAAATCGCTTCGCTGGTAGCGAGAAAACCGTGAGCCAGAACAATCGTTTTTTGCCGACCACCCGCGAAGAGATGGACGCGTTAGGCTGGAAGCAGTGCGATGTTGTTTTGGTCACGGGTGATGCCTATATTGACTCGCCCTATATGGGAGTGGCTGCAGTAGGGCGAATGCTCGAGAGCTGGGGCTATAAGGTCGGTGTTATCGGTCAGCCCGATATCCATAGCAGTGCAGACATTAGCCGTTTGGGTGAACCGCGCTTGTATTGGGGCGTGAGCGGTGGTAGCGTGGACTCTATGGTCTCGAACTACACCGCTACCAAAAAGTTTCGTAACTCCGATGATTATACGCCCGGAGGAAAAAACACCAAACGACCTGATCGTGCAGTATTGGTCTATTGCAACCTTATTCGTCGATTTTATAAAAATACGGTACCGCTGGTTTTGGGAGGCATTGAGGCAAGTTTACGCCGTATTACACATTACGATTACTGGTCCAATAAGCTGCGAAAACCCATCTTGTTTGATGCCAAAGCCGATATACTTGTTTACGGTATGGGTGAAATCGCCATAGAACAATTGACCAAAGCATTGGATTTGCAGCAGGAGTGGCGTGATATTCGCGGAGTGAGTTACATTGCCAAGACGCCCAATAATGAGTATCACCAACTCCCTTCGCATGCTGAATGCATTAACGATAAAGAGCGTTACATTGACCTATTCGACTGTTTTTACGACAACAATGATCCGATCTCCGCCAAGGGACTCTGTCAAGAGGTTGACGGTCGCTATTTAATTCAAAATCCGCCGTGCGACTACTTGAACGAAGCAGAGATGGATGCCATGGCGGCGTTACCGTATACGCGTGAACTGCACCCCTATTATGCCAAAGACGGCAAGGTGAAATGTCTGGAGACTATTAAATTTTCTATTGCCACCCATCAGGGATGCTGGGGCGAGTGTAATTTTTGTGCTATCGGTGTGCATCAGGGGCGGACTATTCGTACGCGCTCGGAAGCCTCAATTTTACAAGAAGCCAAAGCGTTTACCACCTACAAAGACTTTAAAGGTATTATTGCCGATGTAGGCGGCCCCACTGCCAATATGTACGGTTACGAGTGTGATAAAAAACTCAAAAAAGGAACGTGTGACCACATACGCTGTGTTGATGCCGAGCGTTTGTGTAACGTGATGCATGTCGATCACAGCCGCAATATTAACCTGCTACGGCGTATTCGTGAAATACCCGGCATTCGTAAAGCATTTGTAGCATCGGGAGTGCGTTACGACTTTATCACCGCCGATAAACAGCACGGCTACGCCTATCTCAAAGAGATGGTGCGTCACCATATTTCGGGACAGATGAAAGTAGCGCCCGAACATACGGAACAAGGCGTTCTTGAGCTCATGGGCAAACCGGGCAAGCAGACACTGGTAGATTTTAAAAAAATGTACGATCGTCTGAACAAAGAGGAGGGGAAGAAGCAGTTTTTAACCTACTATCTGATTGCCGCACACCCCGGATGTGAAGAGAAAGACATGCACGCTCTCAAACAGTTTACCACCCATGAATTAAAGATGAATCCGGAACAAGCACAGGTATTTACCCCGACACCAAGCACCTATTCCGCAGTAATGTACTATACCGAACGTGACCCGAAAACCCGTAAAAAAATTTTTGTTGAAAAAGATACCCATCGCAAAGAAAAACAAAAAGCCATTGTGGTAAAAAAAGAGACCTTTAAAAGTGGATTTGCGTCATAATTTTCATGTTTGTTTTAATATGGATTTATCTCATGTCGTGATATAATTTTCTCATATTCTTTGACAATGGAACATAATGGCACAAACAATGAAAGAACAGCGTAAAGATGCTATCATCGCTGTCGCACTAGAACTTTTTTCACAAAGAGGGTTTTATGCGACAACTATTCCGGATATTGCAGCAAAAGTTGGGATGAGTGTCGGAAATTTTTATAACTATTTCACGTCAAAAGAGGTATTGGCCAAGGAGTTGGTTGTTTATATTTCTGAATACTTGGGAAAACATATTCGAGATATTAATGAGAGTGAAGCTGACACTGAAGAGAAAATATACAAAATAGTTTCGATGTATTTTAATATGGCTCATGAACGCCCTGAAATGATAGAATATTTTTTACGTGTTTATCTCTCTAACCGTGAGATATTTTTAGATGATTGTGAGGGAATGATTTGTGTTTCAGCCTTTGTAACGGAGATGATGATTTTTTTCGATGACGGCGTTAGTAGCGGTGATCTGTATGACCAAGATTTTTTCAGTGCTTTTGGTCTGTTTATGGGTTATTTAGGAGGAATGGTATTCCTTTTTGGAGAGAAAGTACTCCCGGATCCTTTAGAAAACTATAAAGAATCCATTTCAAAAAATATATATAATGCCCTTAAAATCCGATAAAAAGCTAACGTTGCTATGGTTGCAGGGACTAACGTGTAACGGTAACAGTCATTCATTTTTAAATCTCTCTTATTTAGCCGATGTGCTTTTAGCATGTGACATACTCTACCACCCTTCTCTTCCGTCGTTGCAAACGCTCGAGACAATATCTACATGTAAATTGGAATGCGATGTTCTAATTTTTGAGGGAACTTTTGATCCGTTAATGCAACGTAATAATGTTATGGTAGGTAAACTGCTAAGACATTACGCACAAAAAGCACGTCACATTATTGCCGTAGGAAGCTGTGCTAGTTTTGGCGGAATGTTTAAAGCATCAGCTCCGCAGAGAAACAGTGGGCTTGTTTTTAATGAGACGGCTCATGAAGGACCATTGCTTCAATATCAAGAGAAAGTTATTAATCTTTCGGGCTGCCCAATACATCCGGAATGGCTGGGCTATACGTTGAGTATGATTTTGCAAGAAAAAAAAATTTTAGTCGATTCACTACATCGTCCTATTGAATTGTATAGCTATTTGGCACATCACGGCTGTACGCGAAATGAGTATTTTGAATGGAAAGTCGATTCTAAAAAATTTGGAGAAAAAGAGGGATGTCTTTATTATGAACAGGGATGCCGTGCACCGATGACCCATGCATCATGCAATAAAATACTTTGGAATGATGTTAGCTCGAAAACACGTTCAGGAACGCCTTGTTTCGGATGTACCGAACCGGATTTTCCACGAGCTAATTTTTTTAGAACAAAGACAAATATGTCAATTCCCGATGAGGTGCCCGTAGGCATTTCGAAACGAAGCTATTTAACGGTGGCAGGAATTGCAAAAACCTTTCATATTAAACGACTTGAGGAAAAGCTTATTGATTACAAAACAGCTGATTGAACAGATTGAGGGTGAAGCAACCGTTCATTTTACCATGAATGGTAACACTGTAGATTTTGCCACGGTTGCTTTTCCACATTTTAGAGGCATGGAACGTATTTTACAAGGGAAAAATGCATTAGATGCTTTGGTCATTACACCACGAGTTTGCGGCATATGCGGTCATGCGCATCTCATGGCATCGGTACGTGCTTTAGAGAGTGCTTATGTTCATATGTCACAAGACATTCAATTAAGCACTAAAGCACAAATGATTCGTGAATTTACGCTTTTAATGGAGATAGTACAAAACCATTATAAATGGATTTATTTGACACTGATACCGGAGCTGGGAAAGTTGATGCCATTGTCAAACATGTCAACTCCGTTAAAAGGTGCTTTTGCTGCTTCACTTGCAAGTAAAGCATTGGCCTCTTTTTCTGGGCAGTGGCCGCACTCTTCCTATATGCTTCCGGGGGGAGTTACTTGTGATCCTACGCATATGGAACGCATAAAAGCACAGAGTTATCTTAGAGAACTGATAGCATTCTTTGAGAACGAGACACTAGGAATAGATTTGGAGACCTTTTTATCGTTCGAGTCGTGTAAAGAAATTCGCTCGCTATCAAGTGATATTTCTCGTATTGAACAGAGTTTACTTTCCTTGGGCATGCATGAAAAAGGGTTTGCATATGACCGTTTTGTAGTGTTTGGTAACCATGGGTTTTCGGTTCCGTCTAAAATGAAACAGACGCGTTCTTACTCGGTAAAAAGTAAATATGTAAGTATAAAAGATTCATACAGTCCGCAAGAAAAAACTTTTGCTAAAAATGCTTTATATAAAAATGACTACTACGAGACGGGGCCTTTGGCTCGTGCCATGACAAACAGTGTACCGATAATTAGAAACATACATAGACGTTTTAAAGACAGCGCTTACAGTAGGGTTGTTGCAAGAATTTTTGAAATAGCATCACTGTTGCAACATGCTTTAGAATTATTAAAATTGATGGAGTTGTCGGAAACCTCGTTGACAATGCCTGAGCCGATTCATACACTCACTGCTGAGGGAATCGGCATTGTAGAAGCACCTCGTGGTGTTTTGATTCACAAAGTGTCTATTGAAGAGGGATTAATACGTAATTATGAGATTATAACACCGACTCAGTGGAATATAGGAAGTGATACCAAAGAGAGTCTCACCCCCGTTCAACTGGCAATGCAAGGCGTTACTCAAGAAGAGGCACTTTTTATTTTTCGTACCTTCGATGTTTGCTCCGTCTGTACGACGCATTGATATTACGACGCATTTTGTCCTAAAACTAAATAAGAATAAATTAATTTCAGGAAAAATCAAAAGTTATAATATTAGATTAAGTTATTCTCCGATAGGATAATGAATGATTGTTCATTTATTTAGAAGGAGTAGGCTATGGCGGATAGAATAGAAGGTGTAAAAAAGCTTTTCACATCTAAAAGTGCACGTGTGGATACCAATCGCGGTGATGCTCATTATGAAAGATTATTTCAGATTTGTCAGACAAGAATTGAAGCATTAAAGACGCAAACACCCCAACAAAACCGTTTGCATATTGACGATCTCTTAGAAGATCAAGGTATCAGCCGCCGAGACTTTATGAAGTGGGCGAGCGCTGTCACCGGCATGTTGATGTTACCATCATCATTTACACCGCTTGTTGCTGATGCCGCATTGTTGATGAACCGAGCACCGGTGATTTGGATAGAACTTTCGGATTGCGCCGGAAATACTGAGGCAATATTACGTTCTGATGGACCAAAAATTGACGAAATTCTTTTAGATATTATATCGTTAGAATTTAATGAGACCATTATGTCGGCATCCGGACATCAGGCCGAAAAACAGCTTGAAGATGCAATGCATACTTTTAAGGACAAATATCTGTTGTTTGTTGAAGGTGCTATTCCTATGGGGCTTGACGGTCAATATGGTACCATAGGTGCACATGCTGAAACTTTTTACGATCACCTTATGCGAATTTCAAAACATGCGGCCGCCGTTGTTGCCGTGGGCAGTTGTGCCACGTTTGGAGGCGTTCCGGCAGCATCGCCGAACCCGACTCAAGCCGTTGGTGTTATGGATGTATTGAAAGGAAAACCGCTTATTAATATTCCGGCATGTCCGGCTAATCCGGCCAATATGGTAGGGGTAATTATTCACTATATTTTGACCGGTCAAATTCCTGAGTTAGACTCTTTATTGCGTCCTAAGTTTGCTTTTGGCTATCGCATTCATGACAATTGTGAGCGACGAGCTCATTTTGATGCAGGAGAGTTTGTTGAAGAGTGGGGAGATGATGGTGCAAAAAACAACTTCTGTCTTTATAAGGTCGGCTGTAAAGGTCCTATGACGTTTAATAACTGTTCCATTATCCGCTATAACGAAGGCGTGAACTGGCCCATTGGAGTAGGTCGAGGCTGTATTGGTTGTTCAGAGCCGGATTTTTGGGATAAATATGCATATGAACGCCCGATGGCAGATGCGAATATTAAAGCACCTACCGGAGGTGTTGAAAAAACTGTTGACGAATTTGGTTTAGGCTTGCTGACGGCAGCGGGTATCGGTATCGGTATTCATGCAGCAGCAAGTTTGGCGGCAGGTAAAAAAGAAGAATCAGGAGAAGCATAATGGGAAAAAAACATATCATAGTCGATCCAATTACTAGAATTGAAGGGCATTTAAGAATTGAGGCGGTGATTGATGAAAACAATACAATCGTTGATGCGTACAGTTCATCAACGCTTTTTAGAGGAATTGAGACCATTCTTCAAGGTAGAGATCCTCGTGATGCCGGTCTTTTGGCAATGCGAATATGCGGTGTATGTACGGGAACACACTATCAGCGTTCTATTGAAGCCGTTGAAGATGCTTTTGATGTCACTATTCCTAAAAATGCGAGAATTGTTCGTAATTTAATTCAGGGGGCACTCTATTTGCATGATCACCTGGTACATTTTTATCATCTTCATGCACTTGACTTTGTCGATATTGTCTCTGCGCTATCTGCAGACCCTAAACAAACCAGTGAAGAGGCGGTAAAATGGGCAAAAATAGCGGGCACAAATCCTTTTATAGAAGGGGAAGGGCAGTTTAGAGCAATTCAAGAGAGGGTTGCAAAATTTGTAAAGCAAGGACGCCTGGGGATTTTTGGAAACGGTTATTGGGGCAATAAGCATTATAAACTAACACCCGAGCAAAACCTTGTGGGCGTGGCACACTACTTAAAAGCATTGGATATTCAGCGTGATATGGCAAAGATGCAAGCTATTTTCGGTGGAAAAAATCCGCATCCGCAGTCAATTGTAGTCGGTGGTGTCACGTGTGTTCAAGATATACAAAATCCGGCACGTATAGCACTCTTTAAATCGCTTTTAATAGAAAGCACTAAGTTCATCAAGCAGGCATATCTTCCTGATATTTATATGGCCGGAACCATGTATGCAGATGAAGCGACGGACAGCGGTGCAACTTTTACGGCGCACAAACAAGGTAAAGGTGTTGGCGGTACAGGTGGCGGACTCTTAAACTTTCTCTCCTATGGAGACTTTCGACTTGATGACACCGGGTTTTATAAATCGGCACTTCTATTTCCTTCCGGTGTCGTGCTAAATGGTGATTTAAGCACCGTGTACCCATTTGATCCTTCCAAGGTAGAAGAAGATGTGACACACTCATGGTACGAAGCTGATAAGCCACAGCACCCGTATGAAGGGACAACAATACCAAAATATACGGGTATGGAGAAAAAAGCTGATGGTATGGCATACCTTAAAACAGATGAAAAATATTCCTGGATCAAATCTCCTATTTATGACGATAAACGAATGGAGGTAGGACCGCTTGCACGAATGGTAATCGGTGTTGCTTCCGGTCATGAACTTATTACAAAATATGTAACCAATTTTTTAAAACGTGGAAATCTTCCGACGGAAGTACTTTTTTCTACCGTCGGGCGTACAGCAGCACGTGCTATAGAGACGGAACTTATGGCAGATGAAATGTTAAAATGGGTTGATGAGTTGGCGGCAAATGCTGCAAGCGGTGATTTGAGCACATGGACAGAGTTTGATTTTGATACGGTAAGTAAAAAAACAAAAGGAGTCGGTCTTGCTGAAGCACCACGTGGAGGTCTTGGGCATTGGGTCAAGATAGAAGAGGGCAAAATAGTAAACTATCAAGCAGTAGTACCTTCGACGTGGAATGCGGCACCAAGAGACTATAAAGACCGCTTAGGTGCTTATGAAGCTGCTTTAATCGGTACTAAAGTGGCTGATCCCGAGCAACCGTTAGAGATAATTCGTACCATTCATAGTTTCGACCCGTGTATTGCTTGTGCAGTGCATGTTGTTGATACGAAAGGTAAAGAGCTGAGTGTTTACAAGGTAAATACTCAATGCAATAGCTAAGGAGGACGGTATGAAACCTGAGTATAAACAAGTCAAGAGAATGACAACCTTTATGAGAATTAATCATTGGGTCGTTGCCATATGTATGGTTGCTGCCGTAATTACCGGTTTGTATATCGGTCATCCCTATTATCAGACTTATATTGCCGATCCGGCTGTAGATAAATATGTGATGGCTTGGAATCGTTGGATACACTTTATGGTTGCCATTATCTTTGATGTTAGTAGTATTGTGATTGCTTATTTGTATTTCTTTTCACGATTTGAAAAACCTTATAAAAAACTGATTCCGACAGCTGCAAACCTTAAAGAATTCTTTGAGGTTATTTTAAACTTGGTAACGCTAAATCGTCGTAAGAAATTTGACTCTACGCACAGTGATAGTTTTAATACGGTGTTCTTTTTAGTATTTCACTTGATGCTGGTGTGGATGCTACTAACCGGATTACAGCTTTATGTCCATGGTCTTGCATCAGGTTTAAGCTCTATTGGTAATTGGTGGCCATGGATGCTTCACTTGGTAACGGACTGGACGGTTCCAGTGAGCGGATGGCTAATTGGTACAACAGCCCCGACAGCTTCTATTATGGATGTACGTGTCTCTCATCACTTAACGATGTGGTTGATTCTTGTGTGGGTGGCATTTCATATTTATTATCAAGTTTGGAGAACCATATACTGGAAAGAGGGCGATATCTCTATTGTTGTCGGCGGTTCCAAATTTGTTAAAGATGACAAAGCTTAGGCTTTGCTGGAAGACTGTTATAAGATAAAGGTTCTTAGTGGCATTTGTACTTGAATTGGAGATGCGCTCTTCACAACAGCATATTAAAAACTATATAATATCTCTGATACGACAGTTTCGTATAAAGGCGAAAGTTACACAACAAGACAATGCTATAGTAGCCGTTTTTGCATCAGACCAAGAGAGACTTCCGGTGTGTCTTGATGCAATTGCACAGCATCTTCCGGCATCACTTTTTCTTAAAAATTCCCGAAGTTATTTGTCTGAAGAGCATGTTGACTCCTTGCCTGAAATAATCGACCGTTATCCATTAAATCTCGGTTTATGTCCACTGTGTCAAAAAGAGATGCTTGATGTAAGCTCGCGTCGATATTACTACCCGTTTACCTCTTGTTCATGTTGCGGAGGAAATTACAGTTTTTTGAAAGCATACCCATATGAAAGAGAGCGGACCTCTTTTAAGTTTTTTTCACCTTGTGACTCTTGTAATGAAGAGATGCATTGTGTCGGACTTAAGGAGAATCATCCGATTAACAGTTGCCATCATTGCGGTGTTCCCGTTCGATTGTACAATCATATTTCTGAGCGTTATGCCAATGATGCGGGAAGTTTTCGGACTATGTTTGAAGTGGTGGCAAAAGCCTTGAAAGACGGTAAAAAAGTGCTTATGAAGACAACATTAGGCTATCGGCTTTTTTACGCTTACAGCATGATACATGTTTCGTCTACATTAATGATGCTTAATGCTTCAAAAATCACCGATCATCTCTCTTTAATTACTGAGGAGTTCTATGCGCTTTTAAGTATAGAGCGTCCAATTTTACATGTAACACTAAAAAATGAGGAGCTGAAACAGCAAAGTAATGCCAATACAATGTATGTTAAGTATCCTGATGACGGCTTTTCTATTCTTTTAGGAGTGGAATTGCAAAAGCTAGGTGTTGACTATATCGGATATGAAGAGGCTGATGCCGATGTTGAAGCTGATTTATATATGGATTATGATTTAGATATAACACCCCAGAGTGATTTGAGAGTTTTTTTAAATAAAGAGATACTTTTTATTGCCGAGGGAGAGCGAGTGTCATTTCCTTCTGTTGCGTTAAAATCAAGAAACGTTTTAAGTATTGCACACAAATATATTGGAATGCCTTATGGGCAAGAGATGTTTTTTGATCAAATGGAGCATTTTGAGAGTGTGACGGTAGAAAAGGCTCAAGTGCTCGAAGGTGTTGCGGGGATATTTCATTCGAGACAGAATACCGTGTTGCAAGATGAGGCCTCTTTTATGTCAGTCATTGCTGAACATCATGCATTTGGAAGAAAATGTGTCGGAGCTTATTTTGAAAATGAACCCTCTTTTTTGTATTATGATGGAAAAAGAACGCTTCGCATTATCCCTCCCAAGCCTTTTGAAGCATCAACAATACTTGAAGAGATAGCCAATCTTCGTGAAGGCTCGGACAGACTGGTTCATAATATTGAAAAACGTATGCCTCAGGTATACGAAAAATTGAAACGAGTAGAACATAAAAAACAGGTCAAATTGTTTGAGATGGTCGCTCTGTTATTGGAACTTGACGATATTTCGATGCGTGGCGTCACCAAAGAAGCCATGAAGTTTATCGGAAAAGGGGGTATTCAAATAGATATGCGCATTGCGGATAATCGCTTTGACAATGTTGCATTTTTATCAAGCATTATCTCTTATCAATTAGCGGGTGTTAGCAGTACAATTCTTGCATACTCTATTTTTGAAAGCTTGGGAGACTATTTTTGTGAGATACTTCAAGAGTTAAAGGCAAAAACACAAGCTGTTGACATTGTTCTTTGCGGTACCCATTTTGCTAATCAGTCGCTGTTTTCTCGAATGCAGAGAAACCTTAAAATGAACCCACCTCTCATAAATTTAAGTTATCCGATTGGAGGAGAAAATGCCGTTGTCGGTGGGCTCTATCTCTAGAAAACGTGTACAAATTCACGTAAATGGAATTGTCCAAGGCGTCGGATTTCGTCCATTTGTTTATAAGCTTTCTCAAGAATATCAGCTTGTCGGTATGGTTATGAATAATGGCAACGGTGTTACAATAGAGGTAGAAGGCGATATGACAAATATAGAAGCTTTTTTGCAGGAGATTTCGCTTTCACCACCTCCATTGGCACGTATCGATAGTATGCGCAGTAGTACCTTGCCATTGCAACAAGATAGTACGTTTCAGATAATAGCATCACATAATAGTAGATCAATCAGTACTATGGTCTCACCTGACAAATCACTATGTGCTGATTGTTATGAGGAGATGAATGATAGTAGCAATCGTCGGTACCGACATCCATTTATTAACTGTACAAATTGTGGTCCACGCTATACAATCGTAACGGATCTTCCTTATGATAGAAACAATACGTCCATGAGACTTTTTTCTCTTTGCCCCGAATGTCAACATGAGTATAATGATCCCGGTAATCGACGCTATCATGCGCAGCCGCTTTGTTGCCATCAGTGCGGACCGACGTTACGTCTGGTTACTGTTGACGGCAGTGCCGTCAAAAAAAATACTATACTGCATACAACAGCGCTTATTCGTAACGGTTATATTCTTGCTATAAAGGGCATAGGAGGATTCCACTTGGTGTGCGATGCAACCAATGAAGAAACAGTTGCCGCATTACGAAGATTAAAACATCGTCCGGCAAAGCCGTTAGCGGTTATGTTTGATACTATAGATGCTGTAAAAAAAGAAGCTGATCTCAATGACAATGATGTGAAACTACTGCTTTGTAATGAACGTCCTATTGTTATTGTTTCAAAAAATAAGATAAGCACTCTTGCACCGTCCATTGCGCCAAATATTGATCGCATCGGAGTTTTTCTACCGTATACACCGTTACATGAGCTACTGCTTGGAGCGTTGAAAGGTCCTATGGTTGCTACCAGTGCTAACAGAAGCAATATTCCTATTATTACCGAAGAAGAAGAGATATTTAAGCAACTCTCAACACTGACTTCACATGTACTGACACACGATAGAGCTATAGTGAATGCTTGTGATGACAGTGTTATGATGAGTGTTGGTCATAAGCAATTGATGCTACGTATGGCCAGAGGGTTTGCACCTCGAAGTTTCTATAAAAAACAGTCCATTCAAAAAAAAATATTGGCTTTAGGTGCACAACAGAAGTCTACAATAACATTGGCTTTTGAAAACAGTATGGTAATGTCACCTCATATTGGAGACCTGGATACTCTTGAAGCAATGAATTTTTTTGAAAATACGCTAGACTCTTTATGTCGATTGTATCGATTTACTCCTGATGTTATTGTTTGCGATAAGCATCCCGCTTATGAGACATCCAAATGGGCACAGCGCTATCTATTGCAGCATAAAAATGTTGAACTGATTTTGGTACAGCATCATTATGCGCATGCATTGGCATGTATGGCAGAATATGCTTTAGAAAAGCGATATATTGCTTTTTGTTTTGATGGAACGGGTTACGGCGATGATAAAACGCTGTGGGGTGGCGAAGTGTTATTGGCATCACCGCAGGAGTATGAGAGAATTTTTCATTTTAAAGAACTGACACTTCTTGGTGCGCACAAAGCGATTAAAGAGCCCAGACGCGTTGCATTGGCACTTCTATTTGAGTATATGGATCTAAATACTATACTGAAGATGTCACATCCTGTAGTGCAAAGCTATACGGAAAAGGAGATACGTGTGATGTACCGTATGTATGAGAAACAACTGAATGCGCCAAGAACTTCATCGCTAGGAAGACTTTTTGACGCTGTTTTTGCACTAAGCGGTTTTACAGGTACCTTGAGCTACGAAGGAGAAAGTGGACTGATAATGGAACGTTTAGCAACCTCGTTAGGTAGTTCTCAAGGATATTCCTACACAATAGAGGAAGGAGTTATTTCATATAGCGCTATGATTAAAGAGTTATTGCAGGAAGCAGACAACACTGTTATAGCATCAAAGTTCATAAAAACCATTAGTAATATTATTATTGATATTGCATCACGTTATCCAAATTTACATGTAATTTTAAGTGGCGGTGTTTTTCAAAACAAAGTTTTACTCGAAGAGGTAATGAATGGCTTAGACGCACAGGGTCAAACTTATTATATTCAACAAAAGACACCGGTTAACGATGGTGGTATCTCTCTTGGACAGGCCTACCATGCAATACACAGGAGTTATAATGATGCATAAAGTAGCACTGATTGGATCGGGAAATACATTTTTTAAAGATGAAGGTATTGGGCTTTATGCCGTTAAATATTTAAAAGAGAACTACAGGTTTGAACCCATGGTAGAGATTGTAGATGGAGGAACATTAGGGTTTAAATTAATGCCGCTATTGCAGGAATTTGATCATGTTGTCATTGCTAATGCTGCATCAGATGACACCAAAGATTCAGGAACAATCTCTTGTAAAACTGCTCATGAATTTTTAGAGGGTGCATTGATTAAAAAAACGGCTAATGAGGTTGAAATTGCCGAGATGCTACAAATTTGTTCACTTTCCGAATCCATGGCTGAGGTGACACTAATAAGTATTGTGCCTGAAGATATTATTAGTGTTGAAGTTGCTCTTAGCCAAACACTTCAAGAGTGTTGGAGCGCCTATATCAATACGATTTGTACGCAACTCAAAGCTTTAGAGGTTACACTAAGCCGTAAAGAAGAGGGAATGGATCTTGAAGAGGTTCTCGATATATTTTCCAATCCGAGTATGGCACTCTCTAAGGGTTTTTAAAGCTCTCAATGATGTTCTCAAGTGATCGATGCGGCATTTTTTGGTGTGCGGTAATATGATACTGTTTTAGCGTTTTTAGAATAGTTTGAATGTAAGTTTCAAAAGTGCTTGAAAGCTGTTTGCTAATAGCAATCTTGACATCAATAGTATGAGGAACAATACCGAGAATACAAGAGTGTGGTAACGGTTTTTCTAAAAGTTCAAGAATGTCAAGGCATTGCAGCACGCCTAACTCATGAGCGCCTCCGCTATTGAGTCCGTACCCGGCAAGTTTTGATGCAGGAATACGATAAACACTACCCGGGGTATCGTCAATGTCAAGAGCATCAAGAATAAGAATTGTTTTGTATTCCATAAAAATATTGAGAAGATTGATACCCTCAACACCTCCATTGATGATATCGATTTCCGGAGTAAAAGTAAAATTATTTTGAAGATAGGCAGCGGTATAAACGGCAATGCCGTCATCATGTTCGAGAATATTACCAATTCCTAAAATAGCAACTGTTGATTGCATTTACCGTCCTGTTGTAAAGTATTCGTCAATAAGAAGTTCCTGAGCTGATGCTTTAGTATGATTATACTTAAATTCACATTCTTTCAAAAAGTAGGCAAAGTTTTTATGTTGAATACCACGATATTTTCGCAGTGCTTTTTCAAGGTACTCCCAGAAGGTAACAATACTGTTAATACGACTACTGACTTTAATAATTTTACTTTTTCGTTTAAAAGAGTTAAATTCATTAAGGTAGGTATCGGTAAGGTTGTCGTTTATAAACTGTTGTTTGTAGTGTTGTAATGAGGGTAAAAGTAAGTTGTAAATATGAGTATTGTAATCAAAGGTCAGAAAATTATGTGCATCGAAAACAGCTTCTTTGCAGTGTCTTTTGGAGTGTTCTAAATAAAAGTACTCTTCATATTCACAAGAAAAATGTCTGCACATCTCATATTCTCGTTCGCATATGGCGGCTGATAATATTCTAAATTCTTCATAATATTGTTGAACCGATAAGTATGAGAGACCGAGGCGCTTTGCGCTACTATAGGCACTCTCATTATGAACATAAGAGGAGATTAATGTCATGATTTTATTGATTTTATGTCGTGAAATGCGCTGTGTACACTGAGAACATTGTATACGACCGTCTTTAAGGTGGTAGACATGACCGTGACAGTAAAGACATGTTACAAGCCACTGCATTGCTTTGGTATATCTCCTCATATTATGAATGTTAATCCGAAAATAGCATAAGAATGGATTTAGTTTAGCTTTCTCTTACATAATGTAGTATAAAATTCTTTAAAAATGAATAAGTATTCATATATACTTATAAAGAGTGATAACGATGGAAGTTGGATATTTTATTATTTTTTGGTATGGTATATTGCATGCATTTGGGCCGGATCATTTAACGGCCATAGCAGACTTTTCTATTGGTAAGTCTATGAAAAAAACAATGCTGATTACCGTAATGTTTGCTTTTGGGCACGGTCTTATGCTTTTTATTTTTGCAAAAGTGCTTCAGCTTTATGCCTTGCCAGAATCGGTAACGGCGTATGGTGATATAATTTCATCAAGCGTTATTATTGCAATGGGACTGTATCTACTGTATATGGTAGCAACAGATCGTATTCAGCTCAACAAGCATCTACATAAGGGTGAAGAGCATATCCACATCTATTTTGGTAATGCCCACTCTCACGATAGCAATGTAACATCTTTATCGGCATGGGGCATTGGTGCCTTGATGGGTATAGGAGGAGTTCGCGGCATGCTAGTTACACTTGGAGTAATTCAGGGTCATACCGTTGACTGGGGAATGGTCTTGGCTTTTGTTGCCGGCGTCTCTTTGGTGTTTATGAGTTTTGGGGCTGCTATACTTTATTTAAACAGGACACTACTCACTAACATAACCAATGTTCGCAGAGCGTTTATGGGTGCGGGAATCATCTCAATAGCTGTGGGCATTAATATGCTTACGGCATAATTTTAAAAAAAGGACAAAACATGTGTAAAGATTGTGGTTGCTCTATTACCGACCATGTTCATGAGCATTCTCATGACGTATCTCAAGAGCATCAAGCTGCTCATGAAATATTACATCATAACCCCCAGTTAAATGATACTAAAACGATTTCGGTTATTACTAAAATATTAGATAAGAACAATCATGAAGCAGCACACAATAGAGCGCACTTTGATCAACACGGCGTATTGTGTGTGAACCTAATGAGTTCGCCCGGAAGTGGCAAAACGACTCTACTTGAAAAGATGGCGGAGATGGCTGATTTTTCTTTTGGGGTTATTGAAGGAGACTTAGAGACAAGTCGTGATGCCGAACGTATTCAGGAAAAGGGAGTTCCCGCGTATCAAATTCAAACCGGAAGCGCATGCCATTTAGATGCTTTTATGGTGCATAAAGGGTTGCATGAGATGCCGTTAAAGCAACTGGATGTCTGTTTTATTGAAAACGTCGGTAACTTGGTTTGTCCGGCGAGTTACGATGTAGGATCACATCTTAATATTGTGCTGGTGTCTATTCCTGAGGGGAGCGACAAAATTGAGAAGTACCCAGTGATGTTTCGTCAGGCCGACCTTATTTTAATTACTAAAACTGATTTGCTGGATTATTTTGAGTATGATCTGGAACATGAAAAGCAAGAGGCACGAAAAATTAAGCCCGGTGTTGATATTCTTGAAATCAATATGAAGGATACGACTTCAATACAAAATGTTATTGACTGGATAGAATTTAAACGAAAGATGCGAAGTTAATGTGTTTGTCCATACCGAGTAAAGTGATTCAGATAGATAAAGAACGAAATATTGCAACGGTCGACACTATGGGCGTAACCCGTGAAGCCGGACTAGATCTTATGGAAGAAGGTGATGTGTGTATCGGTGATTATGTACTGTTGCATATTGGTTTTGTCATGAATAAAATAGATGAAGACGATGCCCTTGAATCGTTAAAAATATATCATGAAATTCTTGAGAAACTTGATGAAGAAGAGCGGCGAAATATAGTGCTTGAGGATGATGACTGCCACAATAGAAGTAGGTGAATAATGCAGCTCTGTTTAAAAGATCTTTATGACGGTTTTCGTAACCCTGAAGTTATTCGTGGATTTTCCAAGCTAATTCATCAAGAAGCTCAAAAACTTGATCGAACTGTTAGCATCATGGAAGTATGTGGTGGACATACGCACTCTATTATGAAATATGGACTGTCACAACTGCTGCCTGAATCGATTCGATTTATTCACGGTCCGGGATGTCCGGTCTGTATAATGCCTAAAGAGCGTATTGACCATGCTTTTGTTTTAAGTATGCAAGAAGAGGTTATTTTAGTGACACTGGGTGATATGATTAAAGTACCCGGAAGTCGAGGAAGCCTTCAAGATGCACGTGCTAAGGGAGCTGATATACGTTTTGTCTACTCTCCTCTAGATACGTTGACAATAGCTCGTGAAAACCCGACCAAAAAAGTGATATTTTTTGCCATTGGTTTTGAAACGACAACTCCTATGACGGCAGCATTGATCGAACTAGTTCTTAAGCAGCGTATTAAGAATATTTATTTTCACATTAATCATGTTACCGTTCCTGAAGTCATGGTAGAACTTATTGACAGTCGTGATGAGCATGTAGATAGTTATAATAACCAAATTGACGCTTTTTTAGGTCCTTCTCATGTGAGTGTGATTACCGGCTCTAAAATTTATGAGCCATTTCCAAAAAAGTATGCACGTCCCGTTGTCGTTGCTGGATTCGAACCGGTAGATATTATGGAGGCACTATTGATGTTAGTACGTCAATTTACTGAAGGTCGGTGTGAGCTTGAAGTTGAGTATAAACGTCTGGTTTCACGAGAAGGAAACCTTAAAGCCCAAGCTGCCATAGAGAACTGTTTTGAAAAACGGCCATTATTTAAGTGGAGAGGGTTAGGGAATGTTCCCCAAAGCAGCTATTGTCTTAAAGAAAAGTTCAGTGATTTGGATGCAGAAAAAATTTATGAAGATATTTTGCCTAAAGAAGAGATAGAAGATCATAAGCTCTGTATTTGTGGTGATATACTCCGAGGTATAGCAACGCCGCATGAGTGTACAATTTTTGGTACGGCTTGCAAACCGAGTTCACCATTGGGTTCTTGTATGGTCAGTAGTGAAGGGGCATGCGCAGCATATTATAAATACGGAAAGACGGTATTATGAAAACAGTTACATTGGCTATGGGAAATGGTGGTGAAGAGAATCAAGCGCTTATCTCCAAGATATTTTATAAAGCTTTTCAGAACGATATTTTAAATAAAAAGGAAGATGCCGCTGTGATAGAGCAGGGAAACTTAGCGTTCTCTACCGATTCATTTACCGTTTCACCGCTTTTTTTCCCAGGCGGAGACATTGGAAAACTCTCTATTTGCGGTACGTGTAATGATCTGGCAATGATGGGAGCTTTACCAAAATATTTAACCTGTTCGGTAATTATTGAAGAGGGCTTTAGTATGCGAGAACTTGAAAAAATTGTTCGATCCATGAAGAAAGAACTTGAGTGTAACCATGCAATGGTCGTCAGTGGCGATACCAAGGTGGTCCCTCGGGGAAGTGTTGATAAGATTTTTATTAATACAACGGGAATTGGAGAAATTCGGTACCGAGGTATTAGCTCAAATGCTATTACGACAAATGATGTAATTTTGGTAAGTCGTGATGTGGGATGTCACGGTGCCGCAATTTTTGCTGCACGTGAAGGTATTGATCTTGCATCCAATTTACAGAGTGACTGCGCTTCATTAAGCGATCAGGTTCAGGCGCTCATTCAACACGGCGTTAAGATTACCGCGCTTAGAGATGCGACACGCGGTGGTGTGAGTGCTGTGTTGAACGAGTGGGCAGTACAATCAAATATCTGCATTGAGATTCAAGAAGAAAATATTCCCGTTACTTGTGAGGTTCAGGGTATTTGTGAAATGCTTGGTTTTGAAGCCCTTGATCTTGCTAATGAAGGTACTTTTGTTATGGCCGTAGATATGCAAGATGAAGAGCAGGCTTTAGAAGTACTGCACTCTTTTTCCAATTCGGCTAATGCCGTGCGTATAGGAAGTGTAAGTGATGTATATCGGGGTAAAGTCGTGTTGCATAGTAGTTACGGAACCAAGCGGTTTTTGGAGCTTCCAAGCGGTGAGTTGCTTCCTAGAATCTGTTAGTAATTTTAGGGACTTCGATGCGAATTGCTGTATTATCCAGTGCATTTAATGCGCTAACACAGGCTTTTTTTGTGACACTTAAAGATAAAGGGCATCAGGTCTGTACTGTTTTTGCTATTAGTGACGAACAGATACTTCAAGAGCTTGAAGGTTTTTGTGCAGAGATGGTGATTGCTCCGTATTTAAAATATTATCTCTCAAAGAATATTTATGAAAAATATCCCGTCTATATTGTACATCCGGGTCCAAGAGGAGATCGTGGTCCGAATGCGCTGGAGTATGCACTACTACAACGAACGCGACAATGGGGTGTTGTTATTTTAAAAGCGGATGCAGTGTATGACGGCGGTAATATTTATGCCGAACACTCTTTTAAGGTACGTCAAACCTCTAAGGCATCACTCTATCGTCATGAGGTGGTTACAGCTTCATTAAAGGCTTTAGATATGCTATTAACCAACCACAACGACAATAGGCATACGGCACAGATTTTGAATCCGTTGCATCCAAAATTTACTCAAAAAATGCGTGCTATTGACTGGTCGAAAGATACAACACAGACAATTGTTGATGCAGTAAACCTTTCAGACAGTTTTCCTGGTGTTCTTGAGAGTATTTTAGGAGTGAGATGTTATCTCTTTGGTGTTTGGAAAGAAGAGAAGTTACGTGGCGGTGTGAAAGAAATTTTGGCAAAACGTAACGGGGCTATTTGTATGGGAACGGTTGACGGTGCAGTTTGGATTAGCCATCTGAAAGAACCAAATCGCTTTAAGCTACCGGCAACATATGTGCTTAAAGAGCGTCTGCAAGGAGTAAAAGAGGATCGTATACCGCTTATTTTTGATCAAAGTTACGCGACATTTTACGAGATTTTTGTAGAACAGCGTGATCGGATTGCCTACTTACATTTTAATTTTCACAACGGTGCAATGAGTTCAGAACAGTGCATACGTTTAAAATATGCAGTTGAATATTTAAAAAAGGAGTGCGATATTTTGGTTTTAATGGGTGGGTTGGATTTTTTCTCTAATGGTATTCACCTTAATATTTTAGAAGACAGTCACAAGCAGGGAGAAGACGGTTGGAGTAATATCAATGCCATGAATGATTTGATTGCCTCAATTATTGATGCTGACGAGGTGGTTACTGTTGCATCACTTCACCGAAATGCCGGTGCAGGTGGTCTGTTTTTGGCTTTAGCATGCGATATTATTGTCGCGCAAGAAGGTGTAGTACTTAACCCTCACTATAAAACATTAGGACTAAGCGGTAGCGAGTATCATACCTATACTTTACCAAAACGAGTCGGAAAAAATCTTGCTGAGCAAATCCTTGAAAATGCATTACCGATATCAACAGTCTATGCCAAAAAGATTGGTATGATCGACAAATTGTTCGTCCAAGAGGCATATGAGCATCAGTTATATGTATTTTTAAATACATTGGATTACGAAGAGATTGTATGGAAAAAACAAGCGTATCTTGAAGAGCACCGTGAATATATTGAGAGATTCAAAGAGCAAGAATTGAAATTGATGTATTTAGAGTTTTGGGATAAAAAGAGTGCATTTCATGAGCTTCGAAGTGCTTTTGTCAATAAAGTCTGCCCGATACAAACGCCACAACGATTACGTTGTAAGGAGAAAAAACATGCATGAATACAGTGTCGTACAAGCACTTATGCAGCAGTGTGAAGAGCATGCTGATGCCAATACAGCTACAAAAATTCATAAAGTTGTTGTGAAAATCGGTGTGATGAGTGGCATAGAACCGCACCTTTTAGAGGTGGCATTCAATACATTCAAGCGCAACACTATCTGCCATGATGCCGAATTTATTATGCAACTTCAACCACTGGTTATTCAATGCAATCATTGTCATAAGAGCAGCGAGTTAAAAGCCATTCACTACTGTTGTCAGCAGTGTAGTTCCACGAATGTTACGGTAACTGATGGTGAAGAAATGTATTTGATGAGCTTAGAGATGGAATAAGGAGGTATATAATGCAAGAGTACTGGGAACGCTATATGAAGCCTATTGAAGGGCATCCGGCTATTGTATCATTTAATGCGGGGGTTGCAGACAATGTACCCGATACAACACTGATGTATGTCGGTTTTGTTAAGGTGCTGTTGCAACAACCAAAAGAGAATGGACTGATTACTGATGAAGAGAGTGATGATATTGCTGCTGTTGAAGACCGTTTGGAGATGGAATCGTTGCGTTATCGTAGCGGCAAATATATAGGGCGCATTATTACACAAGGAACAGTGCATTTTATCTATTATTTAAAATTAAATTTTGAGTGGAGTGATACGGTTGCAGCAGCAATGAATAAATTTTTGCAGTATGATTATGAATGCGGTTCACGAGACGATGCAAGTTGGGAAGTTTACAGCAACTTGCTGTTTCCTACAACAAAAGAGTGGCAAATTATTGTCAATCATCATGCGTGTAAACGACTAGAAGAACAGGGTGACAATTTACATGTAAAACGTGCTATCGAACATACTATGTATTTTCAAACGATGGAAGAGCGAACAGAGTGCTCTCAATGTATTGAAGCAGAGGGGTTTACGATACAACAGAAAGCGCACGATACCGACAACGATTACTATACATTGCGTTTTTATAGAATGGATGCTCCTTATTATTACGATATTGATGCAATAACGATACAGCTGATAGATTTAGGGGAGAAATTTAGAGGAGAATATGATGGTTGGGAGAGTAGTTTGGTAAAAAAATAATATGCATAACTAAATATGAGAAAATAACGTGAAAATTCATCTATAAAAGTGTGATTCTATGGAAATAATGTTACAATCTATAATATTAAACTGATAATTTTTTGAGGCTTATTAATGATATTGTTGCGATTAGTGATACTTTTTTACATGGTGGTGAGCAGTGTAAATGCTTCGTATAATTACAAAAAAATTATTGTAGCGTCTTTCCCGACGCAAGAGCATGCCGATCGTGCACTTGAAGAGATTGAGAATGCACTGTATGATAATGAGAACATTTTAATACTTCAAAGCGATCACCGTTTTGATGTTGTGAGTCGGGCATCGGGAAAATATTTCATTGTCACGATAGAGCCGTTTGTGGACAGAAACGTATTGCAAGAGGTGCTTGATGAGGTACGCAAGATTAAAAAAGATGCTTTTGTCAACCGTTTTGTTAGTGATGTCGATCTCTTTGCCGTGCACGAGAGTATTCCCAAAGAACCTCTTCAAGAGCCGGTGACGTCAGAGCCCGAACCGGTTAAAGCTCCAAAAGTTACGGAAAACTATGTCAACATAATGAACGAGACCAAAATCATTGATGAAGAGCAGCGGTTGTTAAAAGAGGCTGTTATTGAAGAGAAAAAAGTACCCGAACAGCCGGTCGTGTCGGTACCTCCGGTTGTCGCACCTTCAATGGCTGCGCCATCAACGGTTACAGATGAAGCACAAAGAGTTTGGAGCAAGGTGCTTGGAGTGTATGAACGTTTTGAAAATAACAAGGCTGTGTTACCGCTGTTGTCAGGCATAGTGCTGTTGGTATTGGTACTCTTTGTTTACATGTATTTTTATTTTAAAGGTCGGTTACGTTCCCAAGAACAAGCGTACAAACAATTACAGCAGCTGATGCAGCAAAAAGATGAGGCATTTGCAAAAAACATTCATGAGCTTCGTACACCGATCCACGGAATTATCGGGATGACCCATCTGTTAAAAGAGAGTGATATTGCCGAGCTTTATATGGATCCGATCAATAAAATTTCCAAATCTTCCGATCGCATGCTCCAGCTCATTAACGATTTTTTAGATTTTTCCAAACTCGAAGCCAAAAAAATAGAGATTGAACAGATTGAATTTGATCTTAATGATGTACTGGAGAGTCTTTCGGACAATATCGGTATTGAAGCCAACAAGAAAGGACTGGATTTTCTGTATCGGGTTGACAATACGCTTCCTAAGAAATATATTGGCGATCCCTTGCGAATATCACAGATTTTACTCAACCTTATCTCCAACGCTATTAAGTTCACTTCAGAAGGCGGTATTTACCTAAAAATAAGTGAGCGTGAACGTAACGGAACTTTTATTATGTTGGAGTTTGAGGTTGAAGACAGCGGTATTGGACTCTCGCAAGATCAGATTGAGAGCGCATTTGCACTGTTTTCCCAAACCGAGAGCTCTACGTCTCGCATGTACGGCGGTACAGGGCTGGGGCTTGCTATTTCTAAAGAGCTTGTTGAATTGATGGGAGGCACGATTGAGTGTCGTAAAGCCCATCAAGGTAACGGTGCATGCTTTGTCTTTACGATTAAACTGCAAATTTTTGATCCACATGAACAGCGTACCTACAGATTGCCGTCTAAATCAATGATGTTTAAACGTGTTGTTATTATTGATGAAAATGCGCAGAGTACGGAGTTTTTAACGCAAAAACTTGAATATTTTCATTACAATGTCGTGACATTAGCATCACTCTCCGAGGTTATGACCAAAGAGAGCAACTTCGATCTGTTCTTTTTAGATGAAAACCATTTTTCCGAGCATTCAGTCGGTTATCTTCACAGCATCAAGGCATCTTATTCGGCCAAAATTGTTTTAGTCGAAACCCTGTACAATAAAATGAAAAATGGAAAAATCTCTTTCTCTTTTGACTATAAATTGATCAAACCGTTTTCACAACAGCGCATTGTCGATATGGTTGTTGAACTCTTTAGTAGCACGGTGGTGACGCCTCAGCCAAGTAAAGTTCAAGTAACGCTTAAAGAGCAGGTTCGACAGTTGCCTCCCTCAACTATTATGCTTGCCGAAGACAATGAGATTAATCAAAAAGTTATTTTGGGACTTTTAAAAAAGACCCCCATTGAAGTTGTTGTTGCCAATAACGGTGAAGAAGCCGTAGCCAAAGCGCAAGCGCACCATAACATTGCATTGATCTTTATGGATTTGAGTATGCCGGTGATGGACGGCTATACGGCAACGCGTGAGATTAAGCAAATTTCCCGCTATGAGAAGGTGCCTATTGTAGCGCTCTCTGCAAATGTCATGAGTGAAGAGCTTGAGAAAATTTTGCGTGTCGGTATGGAAGAGTATCTGCCAAAACCGTTTGACATGGATGCTTTCTATAAACTTCTGTTACGATATTTGGCGGCATAGAGGTTTGGAACAATTTTTGCGCCATTACATTTCTGTAAGTATTTTTTACCTAAAATTAGTGTATGAGAATCGATAAATTTTTAAATGCAGTCAATATTACCAAGCGGCGTACTGTCGCACAAGATATGATTGCATCACATGTGGTACTGTTAAACGGAAATGTGGTTAAAGCAAGTAAAAATGTAGAGGTGGGTGATACCGTAAAAATTCTTTACCTGAAAGGTGAAAAAGTATATGAAGTTCTTCAAATTCCGACCACCAAGTCGACGCCTAAAAGTAAACAGCATGAATATATCAAGGAGCTTTCATGACATATAATGAGGCATATACACAGTTTGAAGCGTTGTTCAATCATGAGATGACGGATGCTCAGATGCGGGATTTTTTACTGACAATGCGGCTGGATGAAAGCACTACCGTAGAGTCTATTGCTGCTGCTGCAAATGTGATGTATGCTCATGCCATAAAAATACATGTAGATGCTTCGTTACGTTCACGGCTCGTAGATGTTGTCGGTACCGGCGGCGATAAAAGCGGCAGTTTTAATATTTCAACCGCTACTTCAATTGTGTTGGCAAGTTGCGGTGCTTATGTTGCAAAGCACGGAAATCGCTCCATTACCTCAAAATCAGGCAGTGCCGACGTATTGGAAGCAATGGGGGTGAAACTCGACCTTAACGTTGATCAGACGGCAACCCTCTTGCATGAGTGCGGTTTCTGTTTTATGTTTGCACAACATCATCATCCTGCCATGAAGTTTATTATGCCCATACGAAAATCGATTCAGGATAAAACGGTCTTTAATGTTTTAGGTCCTTTGACCAACCCTGCCGGTGTGCAAAAGTTTCTTTTAGGTGTTTTTGAAAAGAGCTTTGTCACAAAGATTGCCAAAGTGCTCCAGCAAAACAATGCCGTTTCGGCTATGGTTGTCAGCGCAGCTGAGGGCATGGACGAAATTAGTATTAGCGGCATTACCTATGCGGCTTTGTTGCAAAACGGACGTATTCAAGAGTTTGAGATTGATCCGGAGCGTTACGGTGTGAAACGGGTTCCCTTTGAAGCGATTCTTGGTGGCAATGCCAAAGAGAATGCGGCCATTTTATACAATATTTTTAGTAACCAGGCGACCGATGCGCAGCGTGATATTGTTGCGATTAATGCGGCGGCGGCTTTACTGGCCGAAGGCAGCGCACGAGACATGCAAGATGGGGTTTCCATGGCATATGAAGCACTTCAAAGCGGTAAAGCGCGGGCAAAACTTCAAGAGATTATTACGGTATCGCAACAGCTGTGAAACCCTTAACTCCTACAGTCAATTTTACATGTAAACTGCATGAAATCGATGTTGTGGTTAAAGCACTGCTTGCGCGACTGAAAGAGGGCGGTGTTGTACTGCTTCAAGGAGATCTTGCGGCAGGTAAAACAACACTGGTACAGCGAACCGCAGCTTATCTGCAGCTTGATGATGCCGTTACCTCGCCGACTTTTTCCATTCAGCAATGTTACGCCAATAAGCTGTTTCATTACGATATCTACAATCAGGGGTTGGATCGTTTTATAGCATTGGGACTTTTAGAAGAGTTGGAGCGTGAAGGTTACCATTTTATAGAGTGGGGCGATGAGCGGTTGTATACCATATTGCAGTCGGCGCAGATACCGGTCATTATTGTCGAGATTGACAAAGAGAATACAACGCGACGCTACAGGATTATAGAACATGCATAGATTACAAGCGAAAAATTTAGTCAAGCACATTAAAGATTTACAGATTGTCAACGGTATTTCGCTAGAGGTACGAAGCGGTGAAGTGGTAGGGCTGCTGGGTCCTAACGGCGCGGGAAAAACAACAACGTTTTATATGATTTGCGGTCTCATTGACGCTACAAAAGGCGAAGTACTTTTAGACGATGAAAATATTTCAAATCTGCCGTTGCATCGACGCGCCCAAAAAGGCATTGGCTATCTGCCGCAAGAGGCGTCAATTTTTAAAGATTTGAGTGTTGAAGAGAACCTGATGGTTGCGGCACAGGTTGCAATACAAGAGAAGCAAAAGCGCGAGCAACGTATTGACGAACTTTTGGAGATGTTCAACATTGAACCCATTCGTAACCGTAAAGGCATCAGTCTCAGCGGGGGAGAACGCCGTCGTGCCGAAATTGCCCGTGCATTGGTCAATTCGCCGCGTTTTTTACTTTTAGACGAACCGTTTGCAGGTGTGGATCCTTTGGCGGTAAGCGACATTCAAGATGTTATTTCGCAACTGGTATCGTACGGTATCGGGGTTCTTATTACTGACCATAATGTTCGTGAGACATTGGCTGTATGCGATCGTGCTTATGTCATTAAGAGCGGTAAACTGTTGGCGTCAGGTACGAGCGACGCTATTGGCAAGAATGATGATGTACGTAAGTACTATTTGGGCGAATCGTTTAAGTTATAATGATGCTTAAAGTTCGGCAGAGTGTAGAGACTAAAAACAAGCTTTCAAACACACTGCGTAACTGGCTTCCCGTGTTGCATGCAAGTTTGAGTGATTTAAGTGAAGCCATTGCTCCGTTTGTCGAAGCCAATCCGCTTATTGAAGTGGAATCGGGCTTTGAAGAACATTTTGAAAAAAAGATTCCTAAAAAAATTCTCAGCGGTTATGTCGGCAATGCCAGCAGTGAAAAAATTGAGGCACTTACCGTTGCTTCAAAATCATTGTATGATGTTCTTGAAGAGCAGCTGGGAGCACCGCTTTTCCCTACACCGTTTTCTGAAAATATTGCACGTTTTATTGTAGAAAATCTTGATGAAAACGGTTATTATGAAGGCGATTCGGCACTGTTTTGCAAGCAGCACCGAATTGATAGGGAGACATTTGAAAAAGTGCGTAAACGGTTTGTCCATGTTGAACCACTGGGCATCGGTGCGACTGATTTGCAGGAGTGTTTTTTATTTCAGCTTGAATCGAGTAGTATTAGCGATGCGGCCTATACATTGGCTCAAGAGATGATAGGTGCACTTGAGCATATACATACCTTTTCACAACATCCATATTTTAGTGAAGCGCTTCATGTAATTCAAAAGTTTAAAAACCCACCGGCAATCGATTACCTAGAAGCGTCACCTCAAGTGATTCCCGATTTAATGATCTTTTTTAATGATGAGGGAAATATTGAAGTGACGTTAAACGATGCGTACTATCCGACGATTCATATCGATACGCAATATGGCATAGAACATGAGTTTGTAAGTGAAAAAATCAAAGAGGCAAAAAGTTTGGTTGACGCACTCGATATGCGTCGCGCCACACTCTATAAGGTCGGTTTAATGATTGTGGAGTACCAGTACGACTTTTTTGTAGGCGGTGATCGAAAGCCGTTAACGCTTAAAATGCTTGCCGATGAATTTGGACACAACCCATCGACCATTTCACGTGCCATTGCCAATAAATATATTGCTTGCGAACGTGGAGTGTTTGCTATGAAAGAGTTTTTTACAACCGCTATTGACGATGACGTATCCAATGCGGCTATTAAGGAATATCTGAGCAAGCTGGTTAAAGAAGAGTCGCGAGAAAAGCCGCTTAGCGATATGAAGCTTTTAGAGTTGATTACCAAGAAGTTTCAGATTACCATGGTACGACGTACCATTGCAAAATACCGCAAGCAGCTTAATATTGCCGGATCTTCCGAAAGGAAGAAACTTTATAGGCTACAGTAACACGGTAGTGGTTTAAGGGGTGAAGTCTTCAAAAGGAATACCGCTGGTGTTGGTAGCGTGATCATGGCACTGATTGCATTGAGGATCGTAAGAATAAGCATGAGACGTGTCAATACCAGTGCCCACACTTCGTTTTGCAAATCCACTAAGTTTTAAAGAATTTCCATTGTAATTGTAAGGTTCAGGAAAACTTTCATAGCCCATGAGCCGTGATTTAGTAGAGCCATGTGGAATGGCAACATGGCATGTTACACAGGTAATATTGAGTGGTGGAAATCCAATAGATTCTGAATTTGCTTTAAACCAATGCGCAGTTACTTGTGTTAAGTCATGACAGTTGGCACAGAAGAGATCGCTATCGCCTCCGTTAAAAATATCTTGTGCAGTATAGAGTGTTCCATCTGGTTTAGCCGGCCAATATTTCTTTTCCCCTTTTAACATATACTTCATATTGGATCCGTGCGGTCCTCGCGGGTCACCGCCTACCTCGTTATCGGCACCGTGGCAGTCGGAGCAGTACATAGCAGTAAAACCGGGATTGGTATTCCAAGGAGCACGTAGTTGATTAGCTTGCAGTGCCTTGGGATCACTTGAACCGGGTCTGCTGTTTAAGGGCATAACTACAGGGTGAGCCGAACGGTTATTGGGGTTAAACTCCCACGCCTGATCGGTAGCATACATTCCTTCATTGACTAAAAAATGGCCCGAGACACCGTCTGGAGCATCACCGACACCCCAGTAAGAGTGACATTTAAGACAGATTTGGTACTCTTTATCTGCCGACTCAAGAGTGGAAAACGTAGTCGGCTGCGTGCCTCTCGGTGTCCAGTTAGGCTCAACACCCGTGACATTTCGTAAAACATCTGAAACGGCATTGGTCGGCGTGTTTGGGTACCATTGCCCTTTGGGTACGTGTGCATTGCTACCGAGTCGGTGCGGGTTGTGGCAGTCCATGCATTCGGCATGCATAGAATCATCCCAGCTAAGTCCTTTGCTGCCGGCAGGAAAGCGTGTTGATCCGGTGCCGTAAAATACGTCAAGATCGGTATGTACACCATCGGTAATATTGACCGGGTGCGCGTAAGTACGATTGAGTACCGATTCAATATCGACGCCGCCAACCGTACCGGTACCGTGACATGATGAGAGGTTCGGTGACGAAGCAGCACCTTGAAAACAGGTCTGTTGCTCTACTTTTCGCAGCAGATAGTCGCCTTCACCGTTGTGTGGTGTATGGCAGTTTACACAGAAAAAATCACTGGGGCTTTGCGAACCGTATTTGCTGACAACATTAGGGTCGGTGTAGGGCATTCCAATGACTTGGTGGGTTGTCGGCCACGGATCACCGCCACTTTTGTCATGACATGACATACAGGTATCACGCATGTTTTTTGCATGATTGCCGCCGCTATCGACCCGTAAAAATGCTTTGTTCTCTTTATGAGGGTCGTGGCATGATGAGCATTCAACATACTTTTTTCCGCCATAATTAAATAACTTAATGGGTGCATCAGGTACAACTTTGAGTTCTGAAGAGCGGCTGCCAATATCAAAGGTTTTGGTAATGGCGGGATTGTATTCGACACCTACCGGATGGTGAACGGAAAGATCGGTTCCAATAAAACCTGCGGATGTTGCGGGAATTGTTCCGCTTCCATCTGTTCCGGTCATGGCAATTGTATTGCCGTTCATATATTCACGTCGCAGTTTAAAAACCGAACCGACGGCAACCGTACCGTCATGGCAACTTAAACACTGCCGTGACAAAGCACCGGGAGTATCGTTGGCACTTCCAAGATCGGTAGGGGCATCGGGGTAACCGAGCCGACGTAAATAGGCACTGTCATACATGGTGTAGTTTGATGTGGGCATACTTCGGTTCCAAAGCGGTTTTCCCAGCGGGCGTGACTGGTGGGGAATGTGACAAAAGACACATATTTCGGTTTCAGCCTGAGCTTTAATGGTTCCTGCCGTATTACTAACAGAAAGGTTGTGCTTGGTATTAACGATGCCTGCACGAAGTTCTGTAATTGAAAATATTAAAAAAATACTACTGATAACACTAAAAAAATGCATAGGTAAACTCCAAATTTATACTTCCTATCTTATCATCTTTTTTTATAAAACAATATTAAAAGAACATTTTATAGTGGTTTTTCTTATGAAAGTACAAATATGTGATACTGCAACGAATCAAGCTAGTGGCTTGATTCAGAAGGAGGGGTGAGAATTGTAACATCAGCAGCGTCTCTGAGTTTTTGTACATGTGAGAGCGTATTTTTAACGATAATACTCTCTTGAAGATATTTTTTAATGAAATTGCGTACCTCTTCATAGGGTGCGGTGCGTGGCGGTTCAATAGTATTGACTTTAATAATGTGGTAGCCAAAACGTGTGCGTACCGGTTCACTGATGTCACCCTCTTTAAGACTAAAGGCAGCCTCTTCAAACGTTTTGGGCATGTAGCCTTTTTTAATAAAACCAAGACTGCCGTTTGTTTCATTGGCTTCGGCACTTTGGGAGTACTGTCGTGCCAATGCGCTAAACGATTCACCCTCTTTTAGTCGTGTCCGTATTTTTTGCGCTTTTTCAAATACAATCTTTTGATACTGTGGTGTATTGTTATTGTCAAAGCTTAAGAGTATTTGGCTGACATTAACCATTTTACCCCTGCTAAAGTTCTGTTTGCCTTTGTCGTAAAAATCTCGAATCTGTTCCTCGGGAATATCCGGATCGTTCAGACCGTATTTTTTAAAATACTCCTGAAGATAAATTTTCTCTTTTAAAAAATCATCAAACTGTGATGTATTCATTCCCATTGAGGCCATGTAGTGATTAAAAGCCTCTTTGCTACCGAATTTCTCTTCAATAGCCGTACGTTCTGCATCAATTTTTTGTTGAAGGTTTGCAACAGGTTCCTTAAGGCTTGCCTGACGTAAAACCTCGTCGTTAATCATTTTGTTCAAAACTTTCTGTTTTAAAAGATTTAACTGCGCCGAGTTAGCAGTTGATGTACTGAAACGTCTGTCTTTTTTAAGTTGCTTTTGTACCATAGCATTGAGCTTGTCTTCGTATAAGGCAATACCATTGACAGTAGCAACGACAGTTTTCTCTTTTAGTGAGCTATGGTCTGTTTTTGGTGTAGCAATGACCGGCTTGGTAATTGCTGCTGCCTCCTCCTCTTGTGTCTGTGTTTTGGTGTCACATCCAAGAAAAACGGTGCCGACTAGCAGTGTTGCGAGCATGTGTGATGCCCTGAGTCGCCTTTGGGATTTTGTGGTGCTGGTATTCATGGTGTATCTCCTGTTATAGTTTGGTAAGAGTAATTTGAGCAGTATTGCCACTATTGCCAAGAGGCATAAAGAAGAGTTTAAGCGCATCGGTAGATCCGTCTAAAGAGATCGTAATGGTTTCGTTGTCTTCTTTGAAAAAGTAGAATTTTGTAAGATCACCCCGAAAGCGGTTCTCGCTATATACCAAGATGACAACAGCAGTAAGTCCACTGTTTTTCATGCTAATGCGATACGCCGAATCTTCAAGAAGAACCTCTTGAATACCGTTGAGCAAAGCACTCTCTTTTTTAAGATTTAAAACAATGTCTTCAGTAGTATTGAAAGCATCGCGTATATTTAAAAGTCCGTAGCCGAACGTATCATCACGTCCCAAAATACCGAGATCGGTTACAGATGTTTGCAATGTTTTTCTTAGGTCGTCATTGTTAATAATACCGTCATTGTTACGATCATTGATACCCTTGGAAAGCAGCAGTGCGGCGGCACCACTGACAAATGCGGCTGATTGAGAGGTCCCGCTGAGTGCAGCATAACTGTTTTCTTGAGCAGTCGAGTAAATATTGAGACCCGGCGCTGCAATTTCCAATACGGGATCAATGGGTGAAAAAAAGCCTTTGGAATCATTCTGATCGGTTCCGGCAACGGCAACGACAGAGTCGTAAGCAGCAGGGAACTGTGCGGCACCGCTGTAGGTATTTCCGGCAGAAGCTACAATGAGAAGACCGGCTTGTTCCGCTGCATCACAGGTCGCCTGTAGCAGTGAAGAATCGACTCCGGCAATACTGATATTGGCAATATCCATGTTGTTCTCAACTGCCCATTGTATGCCGGCAATAATATCGCTTAGCGACCCAAACGTACTGCCGTCAAGGACTTTGACGGCATAAATGGAGGCGTCCGGAGCCACACCGACCACGCCGATGTCGTTTGATTCTGCCGCAATAATACCGGCAATGTTGGTACCGTGCTGGTTATAACTGTCGTCAAAAGGGTCATCACTGCCGCGACCGTTAGTAATAAAATTATAGCCGCCGCGGTAATTGGCATCAAGATCTTCGTGATTGTAATTAATACCGGTATCGAGTATGGCAATTTTTATGCCGCTACCGGTAATGTTTTTGTCATGTGCGACTTTAGCACCGATACGTTCAACACCCCATGAGTTGTCATATTCTCCATCAGATGCCAGGCTCTGTATTGAAAGTGGTTTGGTTGACGAGACCTTGGAAGTTGTGGAGGGGCTAGGGTCAATGGAGTGCACCGTTACATCATCTTCAACAAATGTAACCGATGGGTTTTTCAAGAGGATGGCAATACTCTCCTGAGGCATATCGGCAGCTATGGCAGGCAGTAGTGAATAGGTACGTTTAATGGTACCGCCAAGGCTTTGAATGAGTTTTTTTTCTGCTTTGTCAGGTTTTTGATGAAAGCCGACAATAACGGGCTTTCCTGCTATGGCAGTTGTTGCTAAAAGGGTGCAAAAAGTACATAGAAGTAGCATGCGTTTCAAGATTGTCTGTGTTGTTAACATCATCTGTTTTACCTTTAATAATAATCTTGTGTTTTTATAAACGTAATA
The DNA here is from genome assembly GCA_026988515.1 of Helicobacteraceae bacterium. Classification (GTDB taxonomy): domain Bacteria; phylum Campylobacterota; class Campylobacteria; order Campylobacterales; family Sulfurimonadaceae; genus QNZR01. The sequence goes on from JALSLA010000041.1 coordinate 51,454, forward strand.
TTATAGCAGAAAGTTTTTTGAAATGGATGTTGCAGTATGTAGTTTAGATTTAGCTAGAGGGTTTGTGGCCTGAAAACAGGCCACAAACTGTAATGAATTGTTTTAAAAAAAGCTTCTGGGTGCTTTTTTAATTAATCACAATCCAATAATTTGGTGAAACTTCCTGTATCACTGATAGCAATCAATGTGTCACAACCGCGAATAGGACACTCTTCGGCAACGATTTTAGTATCGCTCCAAGCGGTTACTTTACATTCATCACCATTAACCGTGACTTTAGCATTGGCACCAACACCAAAGCCGCTACCGTCAAGGGTTACAATATCCCAATAATAGTCGCTGTCAATAGCGTCTATTGTAGGATTCAGTGCTTCAGTACCTGCTGTTTCACACCCACCGTACATGCTGTCAGTTGCGGTGCCAAACAAAGTATTGAGAACCAGTTGACCACATTTTTCAGGACATTCGGCAATAACCAATGTGTCTGTCCATGAAGTAATGCTACACTCTGTACCGTTTACAGTGACACTAGAGTTTATTTTGCTACCGAAACCACGCCCTTCAACTGTAAGTGTATTACCACTCCAGAATTCAGCCCATTCAATGACTACATCAGGCACAACAACCAGGTAGACCGGAGCACTCTCTAAAGACTCTTTGACGGCTCGAACTGCATAGCTTCCCGGTTCAAGATTCGGAGGTAGTGTAACAACAGCTTGTGTCGCAGAGATAGACTCTGGGGTTAATTCTGTTGTAATGCCGTCAGGATCCGTAAGAACAATAGTTGATTTGTACGTTTTAAGACCGGTAGCTGTTTTGGCATTATTTGTCAGACCGATTCCTGTAAATGTGACTTTAGTCGCACTTCCAGCTGTAATTTTGCCAACGCTTAAGTCGTTGATCTGAGGAACGACCGGACCACCACTTGGAATAGGAGTAGAGGCTGCACCTAAAATTCCTCCGTGACAACCTAGACAATCAGATTGTTTACCAATGTGTCCAAAGCCCGGTGCTTCACCGTATACTGTAATATTTCCATCTCCGTCGGTATCAGCTTGAATAGTGTGGATTGAGCTAATTCCATGGCAATCCTCACAACGACGAATTGCCCAGTCAGAACCGGTTTGATCATGACATACGGTACAATCCAATACATCGCCGCCGACACCAACTTGGCCAATTCCCGTACTGTGGTGATTTACTGAGTTGGTTTTAACGTCAATACCCGAAACGCTTTCTACTCCGGCATTGTGACAGAATGTACAAGCACCTTCACCGTTTGGTCCTTTGCCGCCACTGGTACGCGGTGTCACCATGGATGGTGTGCGTCCGGTCGGAATATAGTGACCGTCGTTAGGGTTGTTGATAACAGAACCGTGACAGTGTTTACAGTTGAGTGCTTGTGCAGGTTCGGTTAAGTGGTGAACCGAAGCTTTCCCATCCATTTGTTTGTGACAGTTAAGGCAGTTTTTAAAGCTTTCATCTACAACAATCATACTGGTTGCCGGGTCAATTGCATGACAGTGTTGACAGTTATAGACTTCACCTGGGACTCCGTAAGGTGCTTGAGTGTTTGCACCCATTTTCATTTCTCTTACAACACGAAGGTGGTGACGGTCAGGAATAGCACCTGCTTTGACGGTAGGCGGTGTAAAAGTCCAACCAAGATTGGTACGATTAACATCGGTCAATCTGTCTGGTGCGTGACAATACCAGCAGTTTTCTCTTTGCAGATTATTAAATTGAGAATCGGGGATACCCAAATTCTGATTAACCGGCGGTGCCGGCACGTCGGCCCAACTGAGTGTAAAGCTTGTTAGCATAATCAGCAATACCGCTTTACATGTATTCACTGATGTTTTTATATTTCCAAACATAAAAGACTCCTTTTTTAAATAAGCGCAGACTAAGCGCTTTAATATTAGGTTATGAACCTAACGTGATCTCGACGATTTAAAAACCTCCTTTTTCTGATGTTGATATTTCAGCATACACTGACCTAGTTCTTGAAAGGCTGAGGCAGTTAAAGATGCAAGTAATAATTATTATAATTATTAATATTATGACTCGTCTCTTTACTGCGAAACCCTGACACATATTCTACATTGAAAATGTTTCATTTGTATTTCATTGTATTTTTTATGGTGGGTTAATTTCAATAAGTGAAACTTTATGTAACAAAAACTTAAAGAAATTTATATATTTTATATTTTGTTGTCGGTGCGAATCCGTTCAATTAATATTCAACTAACATTGCAATTGTATAATTGTACTATAAAGAAAATACTTAAAGTACGGGGGAGCTTTTAGTAGATAAATGATGTCTGCAGAAATGCTTTAGTTTAGTAAGGACTTTAAGATATGGTAACTATGGTAAAAAAACGCACGATACTCATTGTAGAAGATGAATCTGTCGTCGTAGAATGTCTGAGCAGAATGTTAGAATATCACGGATTTTTCATCGTAGGAAACTGTGACAAAGGTTCGGATGCCATCAGTAAAGCCAAGGCGCTTAAACCGGACATAATATTAATGGATATTATGCTCAAAGACGGTGTTAGCGGTTGTGATGCCGCATTGGAAATCCGTAAATGTATTGCTACAAAAATTATCTATCTTACGGGCTACTCCAGCAGTGATATTATTAACCATGTTGCCTCTTCCGATGCTGACGGTTACATTCTCAAGCCATACTTGGAGCAACAGGTATTAGCGACTATTGCGCTGGCACTGGTAACAGGCAGTAAAGAAGTTGCAGATCAACAATCCAGTCATAGCTGTCATATCCATACCATACCGTTAAATAACGGCTACCTGTTTGACCGAAAGCGCATACGACTTTTTAAAGAAAATCGCGAAGTGATTTTAAGCAGCAAGGCTTTAAAGCTGGTTACTATTTTAAGCGAAAATATTAATGTCAGTATTTCATTTGAGCAGCTCTCACACTATATTTACGGCAAACAGATGCCTAAAAAAACGTTGCGATCCTTAGTGTTTCGAACACGAAAAGTTTTAGGAGAGAATCTTATAGTCAACTCAAGCGGACTGGGCTATAAAATTGTCAGTGCACCTCTGCAAAAAAATTATACTATATAAGCTGCACTTATTTAAATCCATGCTATAATTTCGTTGTAACAAGTATAAACTGTAACTACAGTAGCATATAGTTATTTTTGGTTAGAGTACGATACTTGGTATGGATACAAGGAGATATAATGATTTTAAACGTTCAATACACATTCAAAAAAATTTGTTCGGTGAGTTTGCTTATGGCCGTTACGGTATTGCTGCCGACGGATTCTTCAGCACGTGGTATGAGTATTTTTGACGGAGCACCGACGGAAGAGCAGTGCCGTTTGTGTCATGGAGACAATTCGGGTGTTCCCAATCCTGCAGCAGGTGCTGTCAATGCTGACCGTCACCACTCGCGCGTCGGAAAACCGATTGAAGGACTTTACTACGGTTGGCACGAAACAGTAGCACCGGGTGATATATCACGAGGCGAGTATCATTGTTTAACATGTCATACGACAGAATATTCTGAAGAGACAGATTCGGAAACGATTGTATTGACCAATGACTGCTTGCAGTGTCACCCTGCTTGGTCGGTAACGGGGCGCCCGATGCGCGGCAGTAACGTTCACCATGCGACACGCTCCTTTCAGCAGCGACAGTG
>JALSLA010000042.1 GCA_026988515.1 Helicobacteraceae bacterium
AAAATGTTGCTACACGAGCGAAAGCGCTTTTTGAGTTAATGCAAACTATGACATCATGGAATGATGTTAATTCTACAACAAAAACAGCGTATATTTATAATTATAATTCAAGTTTTTGCCAATAGTTGTCATGATACTTTTTTGGGTGCGAATCCATAAAAACTTAAAGTTTCTTAAGCTTTAAATTTTTATACTAAGGACCACTTTCCCATAATCTCGTAAATTACCATTAGGATCAACATATTTACAAAGTGTTGCTCTTGTAATACTTAACTCTTGACACAATTCAGTAACACTTGTATCTCTATTTTTCATAGTAGCTTGAGATAATCTAACTTGAGCTTTACTTAATTGAAACTTTCTACCACCTTTTCTCCCTCGAGCTCTTGCAGCTTTTAGCCCTGTATAATGCCCCCACTTGTCAAGACAACTTTTCTACTAAGCATCTGTCTCCTTTCAAAAATTTGAAAAAAGACTTTAACAAAATTAATTTGTTTTTTAAGTTTTTGGTTGTAAAAACTACTTTCTATACAGTTTTTATACTGCCTATTTTAACTCCGCCGTTGACAATAATTAAAGGAATTACCGGTAATACAATCGGTAGTGTCAAAGCGCTGGAGTTGCCGTATGCCGACAGTGATGATGATTAGTATCCGCCCCATGGCATTTTTTCCTCTTTCCAGCCAAACATAAAACCGTCTTCGAGGTTGTAAGCCGTAATGCCTTCTTTGGCAAGGATATTGGCGGCTGCCATCGATCGTGGACCGCTACGGCAGACGAGAATGACTTTGTCAACCCCTTTAAGTTTCATTGCCTCCATGACTTCGTTGACAAAATTCTTGTTGGGAACCTCTTTGGCGTTGTAGAGTTTCTGAGAACTTTTGTGGTCTTTGACACTTCCTTTTTGAATCTCATAGTCGGCACTCTTAACCCGATCTTTAACGGACTTGGGCTCGTAGGTCCAGTAAAATGCGGGAATGTTGATAAATCCGACACCATGTCCCGTATAGACATACTCAAGGGTAGTTCTGACATCGACAATAATGGCCTCACCCTTTTGCTGCATGGTGTAGGCCTCTTTGGCACTGAGGTCATCTTCGTAAATATCATCAGCCGCCGCAAACGTAAAAAGCATCATCACAGTAAGTAAAAGTTTCAAAAGTTTCCTTTGTGTTTGTAATAGAGTAGATTCTAACATAAAAAAGTGATGCGTTATTAATAAAAACTACTCTACAATACTCTATAAGGAGTCTTTAACATGCGTTTTGCCGTAATAGGATGCCTGCTGTGGATACAGCTGTGGGCGATCGACACCAACGCACTGATAGATGAAGAATCTCCCTACCTGCAACAGCATGCGCATCAGCCGATTGCATGGCTGCCGTGGAGTGACGAGAGCTTTGAGAAGGCCAAGAGAGAACACAAACCCATTTTTCTTTCCATTGGCTACAGTACGTGTCACTGGTGTCATGTAATGTCACGTGAATCGTTTGACGATGAGACCGTTGCCGCCATATTGAATCGCTACTATATCTGCATTAAAGTCGATCGTGAAGAGATGCCGCATATTGACAGTTACTACCAGAAGGTTTATGAAACGGTGCATCATCGTTCCGGAGGCTGGCCGCTTACGGTGATGATGGATGCGAACAGAGAGGTTTTTTTCATTACCACATACATTCCAAATGTTCCCAAGTACGGTGTGGAAGGTATTAAAACAACCCTGAAAAAGTTTGCCAACCTGTACGTGAAACATCCCGAAATGATTGCCAGGCGTACAAAGGCTATTGCGGCACTGCAGAGCAAAGCGCCATCTGAATCAAGCCGCGATGTTACTGTCGATGCCACGACTTTTTTTAATGCACTTACCAAGGAGTATGATGCTATCTATAAAGGGTTTTCGATTGCGCCGAAATTTCCCGAAGCCTCTAAAATCGAGCTACTGTTCGTTTTGGGTGATTTGGGTTACTTGCAAGCGCGGCAGATGGCACTTGATGTATTGCGAACCATGGCGTTGCGGGGTATTTATGATCAAATTGACGGTGGTTTTTTTCGGTACTGTGTCGATGCCGACTGGGAGATTCCTCACTTTGAAAAGATGCTCTACAATCAAGCTGAACTGATACCGCTCTACGTAAAAGCTTATCAAATTACTCAAGATAAACTCTATGCCGATATTGTTGAAGAGACCATTGCCATGGTGTATGAACGTTTTGAAAACAATGCACTCTTTTACAGCGCTTCCAATGCCGATGTAGGCGAGAAAGAGGGCGCATATTTTATTTACAGTGTTGAGCAGATTGACACGGCACTTCAGGCAAGCAATGTTAAAGGTTCCCTTGCCAAGGCAATGGAGTTTCGTCGACGCGGAAATTTCGGCACTAAAATACATGTAGGATTTTATACGCAACAACGACCACAGGGTTTTAAGCCGTTTCGTGCAGCACTAAAAAAGTTGCGGCGTACTCGAGAGTATCCGTTTGTTGATACCAAAATCATTACATCATGGAATGCTATGATGATAGAAGCTTTGTTTGATGCAGCCGTTATTCATGAACGTTACGGCATTTTAGCCGAGATATCGTTGGCAAACTTTACGAAACTTCTTGAACACAAGGGTATTTTGTACCACCAAAGTCTCAACGGAAACTTTCCGTATGCGGTGGCACTACTAGAAGATTATGCGGCTACCATTCATCTCTATATTAAAGCATACCAATATCGCTACCGTCGCAGTTATCTTACCCATGCACAACGGCTGATGCAAGAGGCTCTGCAACAGTTCTATACGCAGGGTAGGTGGTATTTAAACCATTCGAAACCAAAAGTTACGGTAGATCTGCGAGACAAATATTATACGTCGGCAATCGGTACGATACTTCAGAGTATGCAACAGCTGGCCGCATTAAGCGGATCACCGACATTGCAACGTCATGCCGATGTGTCGTTGGCACTACTTAAACACGATATTGTCAGCCACAGTACGGCAGCTCCCTCTAGTGTCATAGCACTCTTGATGCAACGTTACGGTGTTGTTGCCCTAAAGCATCGCCGCGAGCTGTTGCTGCAGTATCAAACGTTATTGTCAGATATTAGGTATCCGTTTCTTGTAAGTAACGCTTCAGAGCAGAAAGAGTTTTTGGCATGTAAAGTAGATCGTTGCTTTGCCTACAGCAGTGATTTTTTACATGTAAAACAGCGTATTGAAGAATCTTTATTGATTCAATAAGGAATATGGGTATTGAAAAAAATTATTAGATATAATGAACAAAGCATAATATTTAATTGTTATGATTTGTTCATTAAATACACAATAGGAAGTTTGTAGCTATGAAAAGTATTTCAACACGGGGAGTTTATGCGTTAGCCGGCATGCATGTATTGAATCAGGCCCCCAATGGACGGGCAATGCGCATTAAAGAGATTGCCGCAATGACACAAATTTCGCACAGTTATTTAGAGCAGATACTCTCCGTATTGCGTCAAAAAGGTTTGGTAAAGAGTCTACGCGGTGCCAAAGGCGGCTATATATTGGGACGGCGTGCCGAAGAGATTGAAGTTATTGAGATTCTTGAAGCCGTTGAAGGAGAGCTTTGGGCCGCCGAAGGAAATGTCGGTGCGAGTGTTATTTTAGAATATTTTTGGAATGAGATGCAAGGGAAGATGCGCGCACTCTATTCGCTCAAGTTGAGTGAACTCAATCAATCCTATCAGCCCTATTTTTATGAAATTTAAGCGGACATAACGTTAAAGTCCTTGCAACATGACTTCCCATAACCGGTTAATGTCGCCGTCATCTAAAAAAAGAGTCGATTGTGTTGCATAGAGTTCCAAGAGAGCCGCTTTGGAAATTTCCAGTGTATGTGAACAGTGTTTATGGGCTGGTAAATAAGCTCGAATCAGTGAGACATTCTGTTCAATGGGCTGTTCACAAAAAAAACAGCGCATCTCCTGATGCAGCCGGCCTTCATAACGCAGCAGTGCTACATACGTTTCAATAGCAACACGTTTGGCATTTTGTTTACCCCAGCGCGAAGCCGCCGTATCAAGCACATTGAAATAGAACGGTTCAATACCGTCATTTTGATGTAAATGCGGGTAAAACAGTGCAATAAACTGCTGCCAAAGGCGCAATTTGTCATAATCGACCATCCAGGGAAAACCCAAGTGAATAACATCGCGCAGTTGGGAAATAGAACTTTTCAGTGACGTTTGTATCTCAAAGTCAATTTTAAAACCGAGGTTAATGGTACCGTGACGTGCGCCATAAAACCGATAAAGGTTTTGTAAGCTCTCTTTTGTTATGATACTGACAATAAGATCTTCATCGCGGGCGCGACTCTGTCTGATGATAAAACCTTGCACAAGTTGCTTCTTTTTGACACTTTTTAAAAGTTTTTTGAAGCAAATCATACCATCTTAAAAGCCTTTTAATCAATTTACATGTAAAATATCAGAACTTTGCAATTCTCTAAATATGATATATCTCTTTAGAGTAAGCTTAAAAATATGAGAAAATGACAAAAAATTGACTACAAAGGGTTGTGAATGATGGAATATTCTGATTTACTGCGTCTTAATAAAGATAACTGCGGTTTTGGACTTATTGCCAATATTAAAAACCGGGCGTCGCATCAAAATCTTGAAAATGCTATTACGGCACTTGAGCGAATGATGCACCGCGGTGCCATTGCTGCTGACGGGAAAACGGGAGACGGTAGCGGACTGTTGCTGTCGATGCCGCATGAATTTATGTTAAAAACGGCTAACAGTATGGGTGTTGAACTGCCGAAAATGTATGCGGTAGCTTCCATATTTACCAAAGATCTTGCACAACTTGACGGTGTAGAAACTATTTGTAACCATAATGACCTCAAGGTGGTTCTGCGTCGGGAGGTACCGATCAATACCGCCGCTTTGGGAGAACAGGCTTTAGAGACACTGCCCAATATTGTTCACTTTTTTATTGTACCCAACTCCATTATGGCAACGGAACGTTTTGATGCGTTGCTCTATTTAAGTCGAAAAGAGAGTGAGCACCGGTTTGTCGATGATGAAGACTTCTACATTGCTTCTATGTCCTCACGAACCCTTTCGTACAAAGGTTTGGTTATGCCGACACACTTGAAAGAGTTTTACCCTGACCTCCAAAGTGAAGATTTTAAGATCTCTTTTGCATTATTCCATCAACGTTTTTCAACCAATACATTGCCAAAGTGGCGTTTGGCACAGCCGTTTCGTTCGGTTGCACACAACGGGGAGATCAACTCTGTTGAAGGAAACCGTTTTAATGTAGCGGTAAAATCAGAGTCTATTAAAAGTAGTGTTTTTACCGATGAAGAGATTGCACGAATTTTACCGATTTTGCAGCCCGGATCATCCGACAGTGCCAGTGCCGATAACTTTTTGGAGTTTTTACTGGTCAACGGCGTTGACTTTTTTAAAGCAGTTCGCGGTCTGATACCGGCACCGTGGCAAAATGCACCGCATATGGATCCGGAACTGCGCGCTTTTTATGAGTATCAATCTACAGTATTTGAAGCATGGGACGGTCCGGCAGCCTTTTCGGTCACTGACGGCCGCTACATCGGGTGTGTTCTTGATCGAAACGGTTTACGACCTTCAAAATATACGATTACCAAAGATGACACGCTGTTAATTTCAAGTGAGTACGGTGTCATTGATATTGATGACGACCAAATTAAAGAGCGCGGCCGCTTGCAGTCGGGTCAAATGATCGGCTTAGATCTAAAATTCGGTAAAGTGCTTAAAGATGAGCAGATTAACGATTATCTCAAAGGTTCGAATCCGTACATGAAGTGGCTTAACGAGAATATGGTCTATCTGCAAGAGCATGTCGAAGAGCAGTATGCCAATCTTTGTGACTTTGAGCGCGATAAAATCATCTGTAAGCAGCGCTTTTTTAATATTACGCAAGAGGTGATTGAACAGACAATTGAACCGATGATTAAAGACGCTAAAGAGGCGGTCGGTTCTATGGGTGATGACACGCCTTTAGCCGCATTTAGTGACAAACAGCGCTCTTTTGGTGATTTTTTTAAACAAAAATTTGCCCAAGTGACCAATCCTCCGATTGATCCGCTGCGTGAAAAAGTGGTAATGAGTCTCAATACCGGCTTTGGCGAAGTGCACAATATTTTAGATGAACTACCCTCACATGCGCACCGACTCAAAGCAATTTCACCTATTATTACACGTGAAAAGTTAGAAGTACTGCAATCATTCGGTGATAAAAAATCACCGCGTTATGCGACATTTTATGCAAATGAGACCTTTTCGACACTCTACAAAGAAGATTTGAAACGTTCACTGGATGCTCTGTGCGATACCATTGCCGAAGCCGTCCTTGATCGTGGCATACGCATTGTCATTTTGAGCGATATGGATTTTAATGAAGAGTATCGTGCCATGCCGATGCTGATGGTAGTGGGTCGTGTGAACCAGACGCTTAAAAAACGCAGTATTCGACACCTTGTTTCCATGATTGCGGTTACGGGTGAAGTTTTAGACTCGCATACAGCAGCACTTTTAATTGGTTACGGTGTGAGTGCCATCTACCCGCATCTTCTTTTTGCTACGGTTTCAAAATGGATTGAAGAGACAAAAGATGCCGATGTAAGCTGCCATGAAGCACTTAAAAATACCCATACGGCGCTCAATGGCGGACTGTTGAAAATTATGTCAAAAATGGGTATTTCAACCATTGCGTCGTATCGAAACTCCGGACTGTTTGATATTATCGGTTTGAGTGAAACTATTGTGAAAGAGTGTTTTGAAGAGTCGTATGCATTGATTCCCGGACTTGACTATAGCGATATTGACGACCGCCTAAAGCGTCAGCATAAAATGGCATTTGAAAAAAGCGGTTTTAATCGTATTTTTCCTCTTAATATCGGCGGTTTTTACAAGTTTTATGTCGGTCAAGAGTATCATGATTTCGGTCCCGATGTTATTCATGCCATTCATACCTGTGTGAAAAGCGGTGAACAGAAAGATTATGAAAAACTCAAAGAGCTTGTCAACGGACGAGGGCTTAAGTTTATTCGTGACTTTTTCAATATTGAATCAGACCGCAAGCCGATTGATATTTCTGAAGTGGAGCCCAAAGAGGCGATTTTCAAGCGTTTTGCCAGTGCGGCAATGAGTTTGGGGTCTATCTCTCCGGAAGCTCATGAGACTATTGCCGTAGCCATGAACAAAATAGGAGCACAGTCTAATTCGGGCGAAGGGGGTGAAGATCCGAAGCGTTTTGAAGATGATCGAAACTCTAAAATTAAACAAGTGGCTTCCGGTCGATTTGGTGTGACACCGGCTTATTTGCGTTCTGCCGAAGAGATTCAAATTAAAGTGGCACAAGGCGCAAAACCCGGAGAAGGCGGTCAGCTTCCCGGTCATAAAGTCACTGCACTTATTGGAAAACTACGTCATACGGTTCCGGGTGTAACACTTATTTCACCGCCGCCGCATCATGATATCTATTCTATTGAAGATCTCGCACAGCTTATTTTTGACTTGAAACAGGTGAACCCTAAAGCAAAAATTACGGTAAAACTGGTCTCAACTGCGGGAGTCGGTACCATCGCTGCCGGTGTGGCCAAAGCGTATGCCGATAAAATTATTATATCCGGAGGTGACGGCGGTACGGGTGCGGCGCCGTTAACGTCCATAAAATTCGCGGGTAATCCTTGGGAGCTGGGACTTTCAGAAGCACACAATGCGCTAAAAGCCAATAATTTACGCGGGTTGGTAGAACTTCAAACTGACGGCGGGCTCAAAACGGCACTGGATGTCATTAAAGCTGCTCTCTTGGGAGCGGAAAGTTATGCGTTTGGTACCGGTGTGTTAACTATTGTCGGTTGTAAAATGTTGCGTATCTGCCATGTTAATCGTTGTTCAGTCGGTATTGCGACGCAAAATAAAAAGCTGCGTTCGGAACACTTTTTAGGTAATGTTCAGCAGGTGATTAATTTCTTTACTTTTTTAGCCGAAGATATTCGTGCCATTATGGCACAGATGGGCTATAGAACTTTAGAAGAGCTCATAGGTCATTCGGAACTTTTAAAAGTGGTAGATGATGAGAAGGCTGCTAAATTTGACTTTAGCAATATTTTGCATCAAGAAGCGGGTGTCAATACCTGTCAAAGTGAATGGAACCAACCGTTTGATGATAACGCCTTTGAAAAAGGGGTGCTTGCCGAAGCGATGGGTGCCATTAAGCATCCGGAACATTCGGTGCGTATTAAACGCACCATCTGTAATTTAAATCGCAGTTTCGGTGCACGGGTCAGCGGAGAGATTGCACAATACTACGGTGATGCCGGTTTGCGCCCCGATACAATCGATATTCAACTCAAGGGCATTGCGGGTCAAGCGTTGGGAGCATTTTTAATTAACGGTGTTTCCATTACACTTGAGGGCGTTGCTAATGATTACATCGGCAAGGGAATGCATGGCGGTAAAATTATTATTATGCCAACACATCAAGGTGAAGCGTTTAGTGCCGGAGGGAACACGTGCCTTTACGGTGCAACCGGTGGTAAGCTATATATTTCGGGTTCTGTAGGTGAGCGTTTTGCAGTGCGTAATTCAGGTGCTCTGGCAGTTGTAGAAGGAACCGGTGATAATGCCTGTGAATATATGACCGGCGGTATTGTTATTATTTTGGGTAAAACCGGTATTAATTTCGGTGCAGGAATGACCGGAGGTATTGCCTTTGTGTACGACGAGTGCCACAGTTTTGTTGAAAATGTCAACCGTGAACTGGTTGAAGCCATTCGTATTGACACCGACGACGGCGATGAAGCACGACACTATCTCAAACGACTGCTGAAAGACTATGCATCGCATACCGGCAGTGAAAAAGCACAATCTATACTAGATACGTTCCGTGTCGAAATTAGAAATTTTTGGTTGGTGCGACCGAAAAACTTAAAAAAATTACCTCTGAATCAGGAAAAAGGAGATTAATAATGAGAGAGTTTATTAATACTAGCAGAATCGATCCGAATAAAAGATTAGTGGTAGAACGTGTCAAAGATTATAATGAAATATATGAAGTATTTGATATTTATAATGCTGCCACTCAAAGTGAACGCTGCATTCAGTGCGGTGATCCGTTCTGTTTAAACAAGTGTCCGCTGCATAACTATATTCCCCAATGGCTCAAAGCGATTGCGGAAAAAGATATGGAGTTTGCATTTAAACTCTCTAATGAGCCGTCTCCTTTTCCGGAAGTGATGGGACGGGTTTGTCCGCATGATCGATTGTGTGAAGGCGATTGTACACTCAATGACGGACATGGTGCAATTACCATCGGTTCGGTAGAGACTTTTATTACAGAAGAGGGGTTCAAACAGGGATTAAAACCGGAATTTCCCGAAATGACTACAGATAAAAAAGTGGCCATTATCGGTTCGGGACCTGCCGGACTCTCCGCAGCAACCTACTTGCTGCGTTCGGGCATTGGGGTAACAATGTATGAGCGCAGTGATAAAGCCGGTGGACTGCTTACTTACGGTATTCCAAATTTTAAATTAGACAAAAAAATTGTTGATCGCCGTGTTGCTTTGCTTGAAGAGGCGGGTTTGAAACTGGTGCTTAACTGTAATGTCGGTGAGACAATTAGTTTTGAAGAGATAGCGGGTAGTCATGATGCCGTATTTATTGGTATTGGAGCTACCAAAGGAAAGCATGCGGGACTCTCCGGAGAGCAAGCACCCAATGTATATGCGGCTATGGAGTACTTGACAGCCATTCAGCGTAAAAACTTTAATCTGGACTACGATAAGCAATTTGATTTTAAGGATCTTAACGTTGTGGTTATTGGGGGCGGTGATACGGCCATGGATTGTCTGCGTACGGCTAAACGGGAAGGTGCCAAAAAGGTTACGTGCCTGTACCGTCGTGATGCACAAAACATGCCAGGAAGCCGCAAAGAGTATAAAAATGCCATGGAAGAGGGAGTGGACTTTGCCTTTTTTACCTCGCCAAAAGAGATGATTGTCGGTGATGAGGGGAAGGTTGTTGCCATTGAAGCCGTAAAAACGGTACTGGGTGCTAAAGATGAGAGCGGACGTCAACGGATGGAAGAGCTCAAAGGCAGTGAGTTTCAGGTGACGGCTGACGTCGTGGTATTGGCGCTGGGGTTTGATACGGAAAAACCTTCATTTTTAGCCGAAAACGGTATTGAGACGAATGAATGGGGTGAAATTGTTTTAGATGAACACCATCAAACAACGACTTCAGGAATTTATGCCGGAGGGGACTGTTATCGCGGTGCCGATTTGGTTGTAACGGCTGCGTATGACGGACGTGAAGCTGCTCGTAGTATTGCTAAGGCTCTTTTGGGGTAAGGAAATGAGCAGTTGTTAGACGGTTTTCATACGCTATTTTTCTGACAATAAACTTTTTTTAGGTACAATTCGTGATTATACACGTGAGTATCGGTAACGAGCACAGATCTGTTATTTGTAGCATCTAAAGGGTTAAAATGAATTTATTAGATTTTTTTAGTTCAAAAAAGAATCAGCCGCACCGTAATGAAGCGCCGTCACACTGGATTAAGTGTCAATCGTGTGAAGCGCTCATGTATTATAAAGAGATTGAGAAGCAGAACTACGTCTGTCCAAAATGTTCGAATCATATTCGTATCGGTGTAGAAGAACGTATCTCCATTATTGCCGATGACGGCAGTTTTGTAGAGTTTGATGCCGGTTTGAAACCTATTGATCCGTTGAAGTTTGTCGATAAAAAAAGTTATGCAAAGCGTATTGAAGAGGGTGTCAAAAAGACGGGACGGCACTCATCTGTGGTTAGCGGTTCCTGCACGATTAACGGTATTCCTACAGAGTTGGTTGTATTCGATTTTGCTTTTATGGGAGGCTCCCTCGGTTCTGTTGAAGGCGAAAAAATTGTGCGTGCCGTGGATCGTGCCATAGCAAACCGTTGCGGTCTTGTTATTATCAGTGCCAGTGGCGGTGCCCGGATGCAAGAGAGTACCTACTCATTAATGCAGATGAGTAAAACATCGGCAGCATTGGCACGTTTAGCTGAGCACAGACTCCCCTATATCTCTCTTTTAACCGACCCTACGATGGGAGGTGTCAGTGCTTCATTTGCTACTCTGGGTGATATTATTATTGCGGAACCGGGCGCCTTAATTGGTTTTGCCGGTGCCCGCGTTATTCAGCAAACTATCGGTTCAGACCTTCCCGACGGGTTTCAGCGAGCGGAATTTCTACTTGAAAAAGGCTCAATTGATATGATTGTTGATCGGAATAAAATGAAAGATACGCTTGCCGATTTGTTAAAAATGCTTATGAACAATTGAGTCAGCACTAATAATGCAGTTGTATGCTTTGTGTGATCACGAGACTTTAAAGGCAAAAAAGCTCTCTTTGGAAGCGTTTGTAGGTTTGTGTCGCAAGCATGACGCTACTGTTATTCAATATCGAAACAAATCATCTGATCTAAACAATGTAAAGAACACGTTGATTGCACTGCGGCAATTATGGAACGGTATTTTGATTGTTAATGATGCCGTCTCGTTGACACCCTTTTGCGATGGCGTTCATTTAGGACAAGAAGACGTGCAGGCAATAGATACAGACGTAAACTGTGCCGTGGCACAAATACGTGAGCGTATCGGTAACGATAAATGGCTGGGGATTTCAACACACAACAAAGAAGAAATTTTATGTGCCAATCGATTGGATATTAACTATATCGGTTTAGGGGCGTATCGCAATACATCAACAAAACATGTCGGTACAATTCTGGGAGATACCCTGGATACTTTAGCACAACTTTCTACACATGATGTTGCTGCTATCGGCGGTGTACGTTTTGACGATGAATTTGAGCATGTTGCGTATCGTGTCATAGGATCTGCACTCTATGACCATTAGACTCTATTCCATTGCCAAAAAAGAGCGTTCTCTTTACGAACCGCTTGGTAGTGAACTCAAAAAAATGATCTCCAGGTATGCGGTGGTAGAAGACATTGAGCTTTTTCCTAAAGAAGTTACGAAAGCACACACTATTTCAAAAAGTGCCGCACAGGCAGCTTATTCACATGTTTTTTCGCCATATCTTAAGGGAGGATATTCAATTGCGTTGCATCCTGATGGAAAAATAATCGACAGTTTTGAATTTAGTAAGCTATTAAGTGATAGAATGGCGGTGAATTTTTTTTTAGGCGGTGCATACGGGTTTGAAGATACTTTTGTCAATCAATGTGACAAAGTAATCAGCTTAAGCAAATTGACAATGAGTCATAAAATTGCTAAAGTAGTCCTCATTGAACAGTTATATCGTGGGTTTACCCTGTTACATAACCACCCCTACCATAAATAAGGAGAATCGGTGAGAGAGAATGAACTAGAATATTTTGAGGCTATATTAAAAGACAGGCGTGATCAAATTATAAAAAATATTAATGGTGTTAAAGAAGAGATTGCACAGTTACGTTCGTGTGAACTCAATGATGAAGGTGATTATGCTTCTGCTAGTAACAATAATCTTGTAGAGAGTGCGATTGGCGAGCAGCAAGAGATGGAATTAGCAGAGATAGAGCTTGCTTTAGCTAAAATAAAAAACGGCGAGTACGGCATATGTATAATGTGTGAGGAAGAAATCGGTTTTCAACGCTTAAAAGTAAAAGCACATGCTAAGTATTGTATTGACTGTCGTGAGATTGCAGAAAAAAATCAGGGGTAAATAAAAGGAGTATGTAATGCATATTAAACGTTATTTTGTTGCTGCATTAATATTGATGGGTCTGGTAGGCTGGTATGTCTATTCCTATGTGTCACAAGATGTTACGAGTATTGATTTTTTTGGTATTCACCTTCCTTCAATGCCGATTGCAGTGTGGGCAATATTGCCGATGTTCATACTGTTTGTAGCCACATTGTTGCATATGATGTTCTACAGCATGGTCGGTAGTTTAAAACTTCGTGCTTATAAAAAAGATTATGATAAATTGATTGCTTCTATTTCGGATGCGTTTTTGGGAAAAGCCAACAATAACCCCGATTATAAAACCGAACGCTATAAACTTTTGGGAACCATTTTGGGCGGCAGTAAAATCGTGCCACCGGAGAAGTTGTATGTTTCGGGAAATGAAAAAATCGATAAAACGTTAGAGACGCTGCGAGAGCTTCAAGCCGGCAATGTAGTCGATCTGGGCAAATATCATCTCTTACCGACCAACCCGTTAGTGGTACAAAATCAATTTAATCGCTATCGAAAAGGTGATGTATCGGCCGAGAGTATTTTAAATGATTCCAAACGTTATACGCCGGAGCATCAAAAAGCAGCCTACAAGGATCTGATTACGACTGCCAAACTCGAGACGCTAATGAAATACAAACAGCATATGGACAATGATGATCTTTGCACGATTATTGGGCGGATTAATGCTGACA
The DNA here is from genome assembly GCA_026988515.1 of Helicobacteraceae bacterium. Taxonomy (GTDB): domain Bacteria; phylum Campylobacterota; class Campylobacteria; order Campylobacterales; family Sulfurimonadaceae; genus QNZR01. The sequence goes on from JALSLA010000042.1 coordinate 13,449, forward strand.
AAGATGCTCTTGATATTTCCAATGAACAGCTTATTGAACTGATGGACGGTATGGAACTGAGTGAAAAAAACTATATTGACATTTCTGCTATTTTAGCCAATAATATGATTCCCGATCAGCGTATTAAGCTTTTTGAGAAGCTATCAGAAAAAGATGACAAAGCGCTGTCTGCTTATATTTATACACTGTATGATGTCGAAATGATTGATCTTGCCAATGACATGTTAGATAATTCTCAGGCTGATGATTTCTTGAAATTTAAGGCTTATCGCGCTTTAAAAGAGGCAAACAAACACTTTGATATTAAGCTGTTTGTGTAATTCACTCTTTCTGCATGGCTAAGAGAAGCATGACGCTCTTAGCTCTTTTTCGATACACTTCCAAAAAATAAACCATTGAGACATTATGTTAAAAAATCTTTTTACCGATAAACCTATTTATGTATTGGCTCCTCTTGCCGGATTTACCGATCTGCCGTTTCGCAGTGTTGTCAAAACCTTTGGCGCAGACCTGACCGTGAGTGAGATGATCAGCTCCAATGCACTGGCACACCAATCTAAAAAAACATTGCATATGCTTAAAAAGAGCCCGAATGAAGTACCGTACTCCGTCCAGTTGGCAGCGGCAGATGTGAACGTATTGCAGCAAGCAGTGGCACGCTTAAACGAGCAAGAAGGTATCGATATTATTGACTTGAACTGCGGCTGTCCCGTTCCCAAAGTAGTGGGTCATGGTTCAGGCAGCTCGCTGCTTCGTGATTTGCCCCTGATGGGTCGGCTTATTGAAACGCTAAAAAAACACTCCAATAAATCACTGACCAGTGTAAAAGTACGTTTGGGATTTGAAGAAAAAAATCATTTGGAAATTGCCAGAGTGGTCGAAAACAGCGGCGCTGATTTTATTGCAGTTCACGGACGTACGCGTGCGGGAAAATTTAAGGCACCGGTCGATTATGATGCCATTGCCGAAATGAAGTCTGTGCTTTCGATTCCTGTTATTGCCAACGGTGATATTGACTCGTTTGAGAAGGCGCAATGGGTGCTACGGTATACAGAAGCTGACGGGGTTATGATAGGGCGTGGTGCCGTTGGAAAACCGTGGATTTTCCATCAGCTTAAAAGTGGCGAAGCGCATGTGGACTTGGCGTTGAAACATGCCATTATTATGGAACATTTCGACAAGATGATAGCATTTTACGGCGAACACGGTGTTGCCATGTTTCGAAAACATGTGCACACCTATTCAAAAGGAGGCTACCCGGGAGCCTCAACACTGCGCAATAAGGTCAATACCATAACCGATCCGGAAGCGTTCCGTGAGGTTCTTCATGCTTTTTTCAGCCCTTCTTCAGATCCAGATCATCGATAACGGCATCCATGCCCGATGCCTTGTCTTTGTAAGACTCAAAGGCTTCACTCTCTTTTTTGATTTTTAGAAACTGGTCAAGTTCTTGATGTTTGACGTCAAGCATCTCTTCAAACTCATGTTTGGTGCGGACGTTGGAAGCGTCAAATTTATCTAAAAGAATATTGGTATTTCCCAATACGACAAGGTAGTTCTCTTGCGCAAATTCCAACATGACCACTTTGTTGTTGGCATCAATAGATTTTTGAAACCGAATATTGACGTCATCATGCGTGTTTGGCTCTTTGCCAAAGAGTGCAAATTTGTTTGTTCTTTTCGTTCCTGCACTACCCAAACGCTTTTTAAACAGAAGCAGCGCCACAATGCTCAACAGCAGTAAGGCGACGACTACAATATAGCTTGTGGAAATTTCAGTGTCAGGTTTTGTCGGAAGCTGACTAAAATCGGGGTTTTGAACAGACGGAGCCACCGGCGTCTTCTTTGGTGCTTTTATAAAGCGAAGCCTTAAGCCGTAGCCGTCAGAGGTTTTGGAGGCTTTCATCACTACATCATGAGGTATTTTGGCAATAATCTGAACCTCTTCGCCAATGGGTGCTATGGTCAGTTTAGAAACAAATTTAGAAGCGATATTTTTGATTTTTGGCGATTCAATGCTGCTGTCGTTAAGCTTAATAATGAGTTTGTTATTGTGACGTTTTTGTGTAATGGTTCCCGTAAACGGCGTATCAAAGGTAAACATCAAATCAACGCGATCGGTACGGTCATAGATGTTGTAGCTTAAAATAGTCGCTGCAAATAAAGAGGAGCTGACCCACAAGACAAATAGTAAAATTCTCATCGTTTCTCTTTGGAAAGGTAGTAAAGCACTGCGCTGGAGTCAAGAACTTCGTTAATGCGAATGGCAAGATTTTTCTCATAAACCATAACCTCGCCTTTACCGATGATGCGGCCGTTTACGTAAGACTCGACACTTTCGCCCGCCGGTTTTTTCAAGTCAATGACCGAACCTTTTTCCAGTTTTAAAATTTCGGAAATAGTGAGCATGGTTTGTCCCAGGTCGGAAATGAACTCAACTTCCATATCTAAAAGTCCTTCATAATCCATCCATGCGAGCTCTTGGGTGGTGTCAAATTCAATACTGTGTTGGTCGGGTAACATTGTTACAGCTCCTTTAAGGCAATGGTCATGACACTCTCTTTAATGTTTAACGTACGTTTGTCATCATACGCGACGCTAGCGAGTGATGTCTTTTCAAGAAAAGGGGTTGCAATACTAAAAGCGCTCCCTGAATTTTCTGCTAAAACCTTTGCACTGCCCACCACCATATTGGTAGTCTCAAGAAGCATCTCTTGAAGAGTTT
>JALSLA010000043.1 GCA_026988515.1 Helicobacteraceae bacterium
CTTAAGATGAGATCCGCCAAGCGGTCTTCGACAATTTCATACAGTGCGCGTTTAAGCGGTCGTGCGCCGTAAACCGGATCAAAACCGGCCTGTGCAATCAAGGCTATAGCACTCTCTTCTAACACCAGCGTTATGTTACGATCCTTGAGCTTTTCTTGAATTTCACTGAAAAAGAGCGTCACAATTTTTTCAATCTCTTTTTCTCCAAGCGGGTTAAACATGACCACTTCATCCAAACGGTTTAAAAATTCCGGCTTAAAGTTCTTTTTGAGCTCATCCATCACCAGACTCTCTAAAATCGGATCACCCGCCATCTCCATGATTTTATCACTGGCAATATTGGACGTTAAAATAATGATGGTGTTGGTAAAATCGACCGTCACCCCTTTGTTGTCGGTTAAGCGTCCGTCGTCAAGTACTTGCAGCAGCATGTTAAAGACATCCGGATGTGCTTTTTCCACCTCGTCAAAAAGTACCACACTGTAAGGCTTACGTCGTACCGCTTCGGTCAGCTGTCCGCCTTCGTCATACCCGACATACCCCGGAGGAGCACCGACTAAACGTGACACCGCATGCTTCTCCATGTATTCACTCATATCGAGACGAATCAACGCCTCTTGCGAATCAAACAAAAATTTTGCCAAGGTTTTTGCCGTCTGCGTTTTTCCGACACCCGTGGGACCTAAAAAGAGAAAACTGCCAATCGGTCGATCACTGTCGGAGAGTCCGGCTTTGTTACGCTTAATGGCACGGGCAATCGCATGGGTCGCTTTCTCTTGCCCAACCACATCACGGTTAAGCTCCTCTTCTACATGTAAAATTTTCTCTTTTTCACCCTGAAGCATTTTTGTCACAGGAATCTGTGTCCACCGACTGACAATACCGGCAATCGACTCTTCGTCAACACTGTTTTTAAGCAAAGTTCCCTCTTCTTGCATCCGTGTCCACTGCTCTTGCAGCGCCACTTCCTGTTCATGAAGTTTTGGAATTTCACCATACTCAATTTCAGCAGCTTTGTTAAAGTCGCCATTGTTTTTTGCCAGTTCTGCTTCGCGGCGCTTGGCTTCAATTTCGCTTTTAACGGCGGCAATATTGTCAAACACCTCTTTTTCATTGGCAAACTGTGCCTCCAAAGAGCGCTGCTGCTCTTGCGCATCTGCCAGCTCTTTTTCAATCTCTTCAAGACGCTTTTCATTCGCAGGCGTCACCTCCATTTTTAAAGCCTCTTGTTCTACATGTAATTCTTGAACCAACCGTTTAATACGCGCAAGTTCATGCGGTTCAGACTCAATTTGCATTTTCAACTCTGCCGCTGCTTCATCAATTAAATCAATCGCTTTATCGGGCAAAAAACGGTCACTGATGTAACGATCAGAGAGCCGCGCTGCCGCCACCAGTGCCGCATCGGTAATGGTGACATTGTGATGCGCTTCTAGACGCTCTTTAATGCCGCGTAAAATCTGTAACGACTGATTGACAGTGGGTTCGTCTACCATGACCGGCTGAAAACGGCGTTGCAGTGCCGTATCTTTTTCAAAATATTTACGGTACTCTTTGAGTGTCGTCGCTCCAATGGTATGCAGCTCACCCCGTGCCAGCGCCGGTTTTAAAATATTGGCGGCATCCATGCTTCCTTCACTTGCACCGGCACCGACAATGGTATGAATTTCATCAATAAAAAGAATAACATTCCCGCTCTGTTTCACCTCGTCAATCACCGCTTTGAGTCGGTCTTCAAACTCACCACGATATTTGGCTCCGGCAATAAGCGCGCTCATGTCCAGTGCAACCACCCGTTTGTTTTGCAGACTCAAAGGCACCTCTTGGTTATAGATACGCTGTGCCAGTCCTTCTGCCAATGCCGTTTTTCCGACACCGGGCTCACCGATGAGAATCGGGTTGTTTTTGGTTTTACGAATCAGAATCTGCATCATCCGATTAATCTCTTCGTCACGTCCAATCACCGGTGCCAGCTTGCCCTCTGCAGCTTCAAGCGTAAGATCGATTCCGTATTTCTCGAGACTCTCTAAGTTTTCATCGGCACTTTGCGATTCAATTTTCTGCCCGGCACGTGCCGACTCCAAACTCTTGTTTAAGTTGCTAATATCAATATATTCTTCCAAAATCTCTTTAAACGGCGTATGATTGCTGTTGGCAATAATGTAGCTGTCAACCGCCAAGAACGTATCGCCGTTTTTCGTCATCTCTCCAATGCCGCGCTCCAACGACTGCACAAAATTTCGTGAGAGCCGTATGCTCTCTTTGGTCACGTTCGATGATTTCGGCAACTTGGCAGCACTGCTTTTGACATCAAGTTCCATTGCCGTTTTATCCACATTAATACGATTCAATGCCTGATTGAGCACTGAATTGGAGTTGGTCAACAATGCCCATAGAAAATGGATCGGCTCGACTTCGGCATTTTGGTTATGCAGCGCCAGCGACAGTGCCGATTCAATTGTTTCTGTCATCTGGTGGGTTAATTTTTCAAAAATATTATTCATCCATAAATCCTTTAAACTTTAGTTGGGTATATTATACTAAGTTGAGTGTACTTATGTCAAGCTATAGGCGTAAAAAATCTATGTGACGGTATTAAAAGGGGGACAAGAGCCGCCCTGCTCTTGCCTAAAAAGTTTATTGAAACGTTGCGTTAAGTTGTTGGAGCAGTTCGAAGTTTGGGCTTCTTGGATCGGGAATCCACTGGCGCAGACAATCAGCACTCTGCACACACGGGTCACTCAATGTTTCTAAAAACGCCACCAATTGATCCACTTGTTCATCGCTAAAATCAACATTCTGATGCGGAGAAATCCCTTTTTGTCGATTAATATGAAGCTGTTCGAGCGCATGCGCCGTATTGACTTCAACATCATTACACTGCACTTCAATACCACGCTGTTTCAGCTCCGTATAAGGGTTGTAATTATGCACGCTCTCATCCGGATTGAGCATATGTTTGACAATCGATCTTAATGATGTAAAGGCTCCGGAGTGCCCCCATGGACCGGTCTCGCTTATGTTTAACAGTGACATATTACGAAATTTATAGTTATCTTCACTTTTGAGCGTAATGTTGGCACGTCCGTAATCTTCTGTCGAACCGTCATGATTTTTACCTCGTCCGATCTGCGGTACTGCCATCACATACAAGGCTCCGTCACTAAAAAAGTCACCGCTATGGCACTGTACGCAGTTGGCTCCGCCCTCGTCATAGCCACTGTAAAACAGCAATGCTCCCTTTTTGGCTTCTTCGCTTATAGCGTCAGTATTACCCTCAACATAGGATTTCCACGGATTGTCAATAAACAGCTGTGACCGCTCGTACTCACCAATAGCACTGGCTATATTCTCTATGGTAATGAGCGTGGACGCATTGGCATCGGGCGCATTCAGTCCCTCCCGAAACGCTTCAAGCCATGCGGCTCGTGCCGCATCACTTAAGTCTGTGTTGCCATTGGCTCCGGAGAGACGATCGGCCAGATAGTGACGCACCGCATCGCCGTTTTGAAGTTCGGCATGCCCAAATGAGCGCATCTCTTCGGCACTGGTAATCGGAAACAGTGCCTGCGTTGCCGGTAAATTGCCTACCAAACTTTCAGTGCGCTCAGAATCGCTCGTTCCGGGCATTAAAATATCATCAGCACTGCCACCGTTGGCACCGGGTTCCCCCGTCTTGCTCTCAACACGATTGTCCCAAAACATACCGACGTCAAAGAGTGCCGCATTAAACGTTGTCGGCGCATTTCGCGGCACTGTCGGACCACCGTCAAACAAACTGTTTCCGGTATTTTTATGCAAACGTCCCGGTCCCAACAGGTTAGGATCCATCGCTTCAGCACCAATAGGAAACGAAAGCTTGTCGCCACCGCCGAGCAGTGGATGATGGCACGACACACAAGCAGCATCAAAGTCAAGCGAAAGCGCTTTGGTGTAAAACAGTTTCATACCCAACTGAGCTTTGGCATCGGTAATCGCGGGAATATCCCGATTTTTTGACGGATCACCGCTCAGTCCAAAGCCGTCAATTTTGGCACGTAATTTATCATCTACACTGTTTGTTGCAGAACTTATGCTTCTGCTGTCACCGCCACATCCACTTAAGATCAACAATGTCAGCACCACCGCGCTATACATTACTATTTTCATCACTAAAACTCCCAATTGTCAATTTACAATAGTATTTCATAATAATTATAGCGTATTCAAAATAAATAGAAGATAAAAAAAGTAATACTAATTATTATTTCAAATTATAATAATTAGTAACTAGTAATTTTTGTAATTTATTTTTTCAGCTTTTTTTTATATGCAGCGCCGGCAGTGCATGACTGCACGGAGGTCAGATCCCGTAGAACGTCCGTAAAAACTCACGCTCTTTTGGTGTTTCAATAAAAATTTTCGTAATACTTTGGTTATTCTCACCCAATACAATAACATGATTGCCTTCGACTCTAAGGTGTCGGCTTCCCCACTGTTTATCGAGTTCATCGTAACGTAGCAGTACTTCCGCGGCACCGGGTTTTTCTTTATTACCGGTTCGAATATCTATAATGGCCAATCCGCCTACGATTTTTTCCAGTTTGTAAGGACTGTAAATTTTAATAGCCTTGTAAATGCGCTCTTCTTTAGCTTCAGGCATGGCACGCTGCATTGCCACAAAGCCCAGTACCAAAAATGCCAATAAAAATCCTACAAACAGTGCTCTTTTAATAGTCATAACGCTTTCTCCATTGTTTCATATACTCTGCTGCTTTTGCATCAAGCATTTTCATCCGTTCCGCTCCTTTGGGTAATGTCTGTCGTAATGCTTTCATCTCCTGTAAAAACGCTGCAATGTCATCGGGCATCATCTCCTGGACATAACGCTTTAGATGTTTTGCCATTGCCGGCGACGCACCCGATGTAGAGATGGCAATGGTAAGGTCATCTTTTTTGACATATGAGGGAAAAATAAAATCGCAATAATCAACCGAATCAACAGCATTGCACAAACAGTGATACTGTTTGGACTCTTTAAAAATTGCTGCTTGAAGGGCAATATCATCAACGGCAACGACAACCATCATAAAACCTGAGAGGTCACCCTTTTGATAGGCTCGTTGCTCCCACTCCAGAGACTCATTGTCAAGACGCACCCGCATCGGTTCGGAAAACTCCGTAGCAATGACTTTAACAGCGTGTGTAAAATCTAAAAGATGGTCCAACTTTTCATACGCAATACGGCCACCGCCGACAATAAGAATTTTTTTATTCTCCAATGTTAAAAAAGCAGGAAAATAACCCAATGGTTCTCCTTTTGTCATCTACTCATGCTATAGTAGCATATCTTTTAGTGTTAGCATACCCCAAAAAACAGTAATAGATTTTGATACACATCAATCACATTTGATTCAAAAAAGATTACAATCAATAAAATTTAAATAAAAAGTGACCGTCATGAAACAAGAACTTTTATCTATAGTCCAAAAAAATTTTCCCTTGGTTCCCAGACCTTTTGAAGCCATTGCCAACGAACTGGGACTACACGAAGCAGACGTTCTGACCATGCTTCAAGAAGAGAAAAAGAACAATATTATCCGCCAAACCTCTGCCATTTTTGATACCAAACGTCTGGGATACCAGTCATCATTAGTGGCATTTAACATCGCACCGAACGACATTGAGCGTGCCGTAAACATTATTAATGCCCATCCGGGGATCTCTCACAATTACGAGCGTAATCACGATTTCAATATTTGGTTTACACTTGCCGTTGCTCCGGACTCAAAACTGGGCTTGGAAAAAACGTTAGAAATTTTAGCCTTACAGACGCAGGCACGTGAATACATTATGTTGCCGACCCTTAAGCTTTTTAAAATATCCGTCAAACTGAATACAACCGGAAAGGATTCTAAAAAGGAAAAAGTCGCCAAAGTACACCATCGTGATATTGAACTAACACCGCTGCATTATCAAATTATACAAAAAGTACAGTACGACATCGACATCATCAGCGAACCGTTTCAAGAGATGATTACCGAGCTTGATATTGATTATACAACCTTTTTTAAGATTCTGATAGAATTGCAAGATGCAGGCATTATGCGTCGCTTTGCCTCTATTTTAAATCATCGTAACGCAGGTTTTAATGCCAATGCTATGGTAGTTTGGGATATTGATGAAAATGAAGGAGAGCGCATTGGCGAAAAAGCAGCGGCATTTAGTGCGGTGAGTCATTGCTACCTTCGCCCCAAGTATGAAAACTGGCCGTACAATCTCTTCACCATGGTTCACGGTAAAACAACCGAAGAGACCAACGGTATTATTGAAGAGATGCGCCGTGAAATTAATTCACGATCGTACATGCCGCTCTATTCGTCACGCGAGTTCAAAAAAGTGCGTATTGAATATTTCACCCCGGCATTTGCAGCATGGGAAGCCCGACATATTGCACAATAGATAAGGAGATGCTATGGAACTTTTTTTTGAATTAGAGATTGCCTATATTGTTATCGGTCTGTTTGTTTTGGCGGTTACAGCATTTGTCACCACGCGCGACTTTGTCCCTCGGGTTGCTTTCAAACGCGGAATGCTCGGTGTGGGAGGGCTTATCATCCTTATGATTACTGCACACTATTACATCACGACCCAGCGTATGGACGGCGTCAAAAAGATCTTTAATGAAGGCGGTACCGTTATTTGTGAAAACAAAATGCACCGTACCATTTCACGTTCTGTTCTTATTTCCAAAAAACTCGAATGGAAGCTGGATGGAGATTACTTCTTTTCTAAAAATCATATGCGAAAATTCCATACGGCACGCTGTATTGACTACGCACCGATTGATTCAACACAAGGAAAGAGAGAATAATGATGGAAACACTCAAGCGTTACGGCATGGCTCTTATTTTTCTTTTTTTGGTTATATTGTTAATGATTCTTGGCACATGGGGTGTCAAAACATTTGGCGACAAAATGTTTGAAAACACCGATATTTCCATACAACCACGAGGAGAACATCTCAACCCATGACACTCACGACCTTAATTATTATTGGTATTATTGCAAGTATTGCATTTCATTTTATCGGCGTCTATGCCGGTGCCAAAAAGTTTGTCTGGATCGCCCTTGTTATACTGTGGGCAGCCGCCATCAATATTGCCATGAGTGAACTCAGCGACAACGGTTACAAAGCACTAGATAAAATGCGCGGAAAATATAAAACAACCGATGCACTCATTCGCAAAGCCGAACCTGAAGTCACTCTCTATGAAATGTTCAGTATTAAAAAAAGTTTTTCTGAAGAGAAACGCCGAAGCCAGCAGTCATCCCCCTAACAGCAGTCTAAAAAACAATGTTTACGCCTTTGCTACTGCTGTAACGCTTCATATATTCTACAATCATGCCGTGAAATTCCGCATAAATTTTCGGTAAAGCGGCTTCATCAAAATTTACATGTAAATTGCTGCACCATGCTTGCAGTTCATCATAATCTTCAAACACGTACCCTAATGCGCTGAGCAACCGTTGCGTATAACGATCAACCACCATAACGGCACGTCCGCATGCGTAACACAATATCGAATCGGCACTTTCAGGTCCAATACCGCGCTGTTGTAACAGCCAGTTGCGATCAACATGATCACAAAACGATTCAAAGCTTCCAAACTCACCGATAATATTCCGGCTCAATGCCTGAATGTACGTTGTTTTATGTGTGTACATGCCACTGGGTTGAATGCATTCTCGTATCCATTCCCCTTTGCTTAAAGCGACCGGTTCAAGATCACACAAGTGGCGCAGACGTAAATTTTTCAAAGACGCTTCTACCCGAGTCCAGTTACTGTTCTGGGTTAAAATCACACCCAACACCACTTCAAAGCTTCCATAATTCGGCCACCAAAAAGGCGGCGATTCCTTCAACAGCCCCAATGCGTTCAGTTGTGTATATAATGCTAAAGAGTCATCAATGTACATCGTAATTTTAATCCTTATTTATTTTGTCTTGTTTATTATATATTAATTTAATATACCCCTAAAAAAGCCATCAATAAACCTGAGTATTTCTATATGTTTATTTGACTATATCTTTTAATTCAATTACTATGTCCTCATCAAATCAACACCTAGCACGTCAAGGAGATATTATGTTTTATTCGAACAATACCGTGTATCGAAGTACCGATGAAAACCAATACCGTATTCAATCGGCCACTCTGGCTATGATCACAGCCGCTTATATTGTAACATCATATCTGCCGTTGCTGGTCTTGCTGTGCTATGACTTTGCCGTGCGCGCTTTGATAAGTCAAAAATTGAGTCCGCTGTATCATCTTTCTCGATACATTGTAAACGTTGCCAATATTCCGGAATACAACGTCAGTACCGCTCCAAAACTCATTGCCACCAAAGTATGGCTTGTACTGTCACTGCTCATCCTCTATTTCGTGCTTAGCGGCAATGACATTGTTAGCCTCTTGCTAGCAACGGTACTGCTTTTATGCGTCAGTGCCGATGCACTCATGCATCTGTGTGTCGGTTGTCACATCGATGCACTTTTGAAACGCTATAACATCACTATCACGTCACTAAAAGAGTATTGATGCATGAAAAACCGTATCGCAGTGTGATCAAAACCGTTTCTTGGCGTACCCTCGGTACCCTTGATACCGTGTTGATCTCCTATATTATTACCGGCAGTTTTGCTATGGCGGCATCTATCGGCTCTATTGAACTGGTCACGAAAATGATTCTATACTATTTTCATGAACGGGCATGGAATAAGATTAACATCGGTCGGATTCCCCCGACCCAACACCATTATCAGATATGAAAGGACATCCAATGAAACCGGATATCGACACTATTAACCGTCAATTGAAACACAGCTCCGTTGAAGCAGTTTTAGACCACTTTTTAACAGCCTATCAAGGCAAAATCGGATTTTCAACAAGTTTCGGTGCTGAAGACCAGGTCTTAAATGATCTTTTGCATCGACAGCAAAAAGCAATTAAAATTTTTACTCTTGATACCGGAAGGCTTCCGTATGAAACTTACGATGTTATGGATGAAACCAATAAGAAATACGGCATTAAAATCGATGTATACACCCCAAAAAGTTCCGATTTGCAAGCCCTCTATAAAACACAAGGCATTAACGGGTTTTATGAGAGTATTGAGAACCGAAAAAGATGTTGTTATGTTCGAAAAATTGCACCGCTGCAGCGAGCTCTTAAAGGCCTTGAAGTCTGGATAACCGGACTGCGTCAAGAACAGTCTGTAACGCGTGGACATTTGGAGTTGGTCGAGTACGATGACACCCACGGACTTATCAAACTTAACCCGCTGGTGCGCTGGAGCGAAACCGATATCTGGGATTATATTGCCGCACATAACGTTCCCTACAACAAGCTTCACGATGCAGGCTACCCCAGTATTGGCTGTGCTCCATGTACCCGTGCCGTAGCAAAAGGCGAAGATGTCCGAGCCGGTCGCTGGTGGTGGGAAGAGCCTGAACACAAAGAGTGCGGTTTGCACATTAAGTCAGCATAATAACAGAGGACCATTGATGAAAAAAGAGACAAAAGCAGCACGTGTTGAACGTATAAAACGTGAAAAAGACGGCTTAAACGTACTTGATGACCTTTACCGTTACGCACAAAGCGGTGAGACGGTTGACCCCGAAGATATCGACCGTTTTAAATGGTACGGCCTGTACACACAGAACCGCTCACTTCAAGATGCCAATGATACAACACAGTATTTCATGTTGCGTGTCAAACTCGAAGGCGGTGCTCTGACGTTAAAACAACTTGAAGCAGTCGGCAATATTTCGGTAACCTATGCCCGAGGCAGTGCCGACTTTACGACACGCCAAGACATTCAGTTTCACTGGATTCAAATAGATGATCTGCCTGAAATTTTTGCACAGCTTCATGCTGTCGGTCTGAGCACGCAACTTGCTGCAGGTGACTGTGTTCGTAACGTCGTTTGCTGTCCTCTTAACGGCATTGATGCTGATCAGACAGCTGACGTTACGACTATAGTTTCTCAACTCAATCATGAATTTCGTGACAATGCGCTCTTTTCCAATTTGCCTCGAAAATTTAAAATCGGTGTCTGTGGTTGTCACAAACACTGCATCGGTCATGAGATTCAAGATTTGAGTTTTACTGCCGTTGCTTTAAAGCACAGAGGCACTCTTTTTAGTGTCGCAGTAGGCGGAGGATTGGGAAGTAATCGACGCATTGCCGATCATATCGGCTATATTGGCTTTCATCAAACACTTGAAGTTGCCAAAGCCGCTACCGAACTGTTTCGAGACCATGGCAACCGTGACAATCGTTCCAAAGCACGCTTGGGACATCTCATTGAACAGTGGGGCATCCAAAAATTTGTCACAATCCTTGAGAATAAACTCGGTTTTCAGCTTCTGCAAGATGATGCACCGACCATAACTCCCTATGCCCAACGTACCCATTTCGGTATTCATCAAAGTACTCTCAACGGTGAAAGTTATATTGGATGTGCCGTCAACAGTGGAACTATCGGAGGGAACTCCTTGTTAGAACTTGCTGACATTCTACGTACCGACGAAGCTCAAGGCATCCGTGTCACACCGACTCAAAATTTTGTTGTCGTCGGTGTGAGCGATGATCGTACTCTGTCTCTTGCCGCTTCATTAGAAGCAATCGGATTTAGTGCCTTTCCATCAGTTTTTAAAGCGCGTACACTAGCCTGTACGGGACTGAATTTCTGTAAGTTCGCCGTTAGCGAAACCAAGTTTCTTGCCCAAAAAATTGTCAATCACCTGCAGGAGGAGTTTCCTGATTTTAGCGAGCCTCTAAGCATCAGCGTTAACGGATGCCCCAACTCCTGTGCGCACCCGAATATTGTCGATATCGGTCTCGTCGGCTGTATCGTCAAAGAAGGAAACCGACGAATCGGCGGTTTTGAACTGCTCTTTTACGGTCATCTTGAAGGGGAAAAGAGTCATTTCGGCATTAAAAACGGCATCAAGGTGACTCCCGAAAATGCCCCTTATGTTATTGCCGATCTCATACGGGAATACCAACAAAACGGTAGCTACAGCTTTAAGAGTTTTCTGCAGCAGAAAGTCTCTTGAGCTTCACTACCGACGCTTTTAAAGCGTCAAAAAAGTATGCAATATCTTCGCATGTGTGCGTATAGTGAAATCCGATACGTATCCAGCCGGGCTTGGCGGTAAACGTTTCATTGTCTTTGTAACCGAGCAAATCATGTCCGTACGGTCCTGCACAGCTGCATCCTGCACGTACTTGAATGTGAAATTCGTCTGAAAGTACCTGAGCCAGCGCATACGGATCAATATCGGCAATGTTAAAAGAGAAAATAGCCAATTTGTGATGGGTTTCCAAGCAGTAAAGTTTGATACCTTCAACCTGCATCACCCCCTCTTTGAAACACTGTTTTAGCATCTCTTCTTGACGCGCTATAACTTCCAGTCCGACTGCATTACGAAGTTCATAGGCCAACGAGGCTTTAATAAACTGTATAATTCCCGGTGTTCCGGCATCTTCTTTCGTCTCAAAATCCTCTTGAAACGTATGTGATGCCCGTGAAACGTACGATACCGTTCCACCGCCTGCAAAAGTCGGCACCTCGTCACAATCGCACAACTCTTTACGAATCACCAACAGTCCACAGCTTCCCGGTCCGCCTAAAAGTTTATGCGGCGATACGAACATCACGTCATAATGTCGTGCATCCAAATTCATATAGGGTGACGATGCCGCTGCATCAAAACAGACAATACCGTCGTGCTCTTTCATGATGTCGTAAATCTCTTGAATCGGGTTAATCGTTCCCGTGACATTTGAAGCCGCCGCAAAACTGCCGATAAGTTCTCTTGTACGGTTTGCCCAAACCACCTCTTTAAGCACATCCAAATCGATGGTTTCATCACGATTTAAGGGAATGCGCACCGTTTCGCAGAGGGCTTCTCGAAAACTCACCTCGTTGGAATGATGTTCAAACGGACCGATAATCACCAAAGGAAGCTCGTTGGAGTCGGGTGAAATCCTATAACGCTTTTTTGTTGCCGGAGGCACGTAAAGACCCATTAACTCTTGAAATTTTTTAATCGCACCCGTTGCACCCGTGCCGCAGGGAATAATGTAAAAATCTTCTCCGGTCTGCAGTGTCTGTTTTAAAGATTCGCGTGCCCTATTGTAATACGCGGTAATCATCTTCGCATTGCGCCCCACTTCAGAGTGAGTATTGGCGTAATTTTTTAAAATTTCTTGAAGTCGTTCCTCTATGGGACGGTAAGCCAACCCCGACGCCGTGAAATCCAAATAGAGTAATCCCTCTTCAAGTATGATGTTGTCACGAACGGTCTCAATCATCGTATAAGCCGGAGCTTAAATACCGTTCGCCCGTATCATTGAGCATGGTGACAATCATTTTGCCCTTATTTTCGTCTCTGCGAGCGACCAGTTCTGCCGCACAGACATTGGCACCTGAGGAAATACCGACAATCAGTCCTTCATTTTTAGCAAGTTTTCGCGAAACTTTCAAAGAGTCATCATAGCTTATTTTCAACACTTCATCATAAATTTCGGTATTGAGCGCTTCGGGAATAAAACCGGCTCCAATACCTTGAATTTTATGCGGTCCGGGCTGTCCGCCGGAGAGTACCGGTGAAGCATCGGGCTCTACGGCAATTATCTGTACATCGGGGTTATGCGCTTTAAGTACCTCACCGACACCCGTAATACTGCCGCCCGTACCCACAGCAGCTATAAAAATATCAACCTTGCCGTCGGTATCGCGCAAAATCTCTTCTGCAGTCGTTACACGGTGAACGGCAGGGTTGTCAGGATTGGAAAACTGTTGCAACACTAAAGAGTTTGCTGTTGTTTCGGCGAGCTCCAGTGCTTTATCAACGGCACCTTTCATCCCTTTTTCAGGCTCTGTCAATACCAGTTCTGCACCAAGTGCCGCTAAGAGTTTGCGCCGCTCCATGCTCATCGAACTGGGCATCGTCAATGTAAGGTTGAGTCCTAAACTGGCACAAACCATCGCCAGACCAATTCCGGTATTACCGCTGGTCGGCTCAATAATCTGACTCTCTTTGGTAATATCACCTCGCTTGAGCGCTTCATGAATCATGTTGTAGCCGATTCTGTCCTTAACGGAATGTGACGGATTTAAAAACTCACACTTTCCCAAAATAGTTGTCCCCGTAGCATCAGAGCTGACGTTAAGTCTCACTAATGGTGTATTGCCAATAAGTTCTGTAACATTACGTGCATAGTTCATTTTTCGTTCCTTTTAAATGCTGTAGCAAATCTGTTTTGAAACCAGTTGCTGATATTTGCTAAGGTCTGCCAATGAGAGATCAAAAAGTGCTTCCAGCTCTTTGGTTTTTTCCTCATAAAACAGTGCCAATGCCGGATTTTTCGTCATTGATTCTACAATACTCAACTGACCTTCAAGCGCTTCGAAAATATCGCGAATCATAATCTCTTTAGAATCTCGCGCCAAATGGTATCCGCCGTGAGCGCCGCGAGTACTGCTCACCAGCCCTGCTTTGCGAAGCGTTCCTAAAAGCTGCTCCAGATAGTTTTGCGGAATATCCGCATGCTCAGATATCTCTTTGATCTGTACCGGCTTGGCACTTTTTCGCAGGTGCAGTTCATACATTGCCGCCAATCCGTACAAGCCTTTGGATGAAATCAGTGACACAGTCTATCCTAACGCTTTTGCCAAATCCTCAATCAGATCATCGGCATCTTCCAAACCGACACTTAAACGCACCAAGCCTTCGGTAACGCCGGTTTTCTCAAGATCTTCAGGCGGTACTTGCATATGTGTCGTACTAGCCGGATGGGTAATAATAGACTTGGAATCACCGATATTGACCACCACGGCAAAAATTTCGGTCGCATTAAGAATGTGTTCTGCCGTCTCAAAATCTCCTACATCAAAACTCAACAACCCTGAAGCCATGCCGTCTTTGAATCCTTCTTGAGCCCGTTTGTAATATAGATCACCTTCTAGTCCCGGATAGTTGACGTTATGCACTTTGGGATGTGATGCCAAATACTGCGCCACTTTCAATGCGTTGTCACTGTGTTTTTTAATGCGAATAGCCAAAGTCTCAAGCCCCTGAATAAACAGCCACGAGTTAAACGGCACCTGTGCCGCTCCAATATCACGAATCAGCGAAAGGCGTACTCTTAGCGTAAACAACGGTAACGGCAGATCGGCATAGACCAGTCCGTGATAGCTCTCATCGGGCTCATTAAACTGCGGGTAGCGGGCATTGCCTATAAGTTTGTCGTTTAAACCCTCACGCTCAATAATGAGTCCGCCGATTGCCAATCCCTGACCGGTAATATATTTACTTGCACTGTGTACAACAACATCAATGCCTTTGGTTAACGGATTAAACAGTATCGGTGTTGCTACCGTATTGTCACAAATCGTTATGACGTTGTGTTTGTTGGCAATGGCGGCAATCTTTTCTACATCGGCAATACAGATATTGGGGTTGGAAAGCGACTCAAAGAAAATGGCTTTGGTGTTTGCATCAATAAGCGCTTCAAGGTCATCGGCACTGTCGCTGTCAAACAGTTTTGCCGTAATGCCAAAACGTTTCATCGTATGCGTTAACAGTGTTGTTGCCCCTCCGTAAATTTTTTCGGCAACAATAATGTTGTCGCCCGCTTCAGCAAGATTGGCAACCGCATTAAAAATAGCAGCTTGACCGCTTGAAGTCGCAATGGCAGCCGCGCCCCCTTTCTCTACGGCAGCAATACGTGTTTCCAATATTTCGGTTGTCGGATTGTTCAGACGTGTATAAATAGGTCCGAGCTCTTTTAGTGCAAACAGATTGGCCGCACGTTCTGCCGTTTTAAAATCATACGCAGTGGTCTGGTACAAAGGAACAGCCATTGTGCCCAACCCCTCTTGATGATATCCGCTATGGAGTGCTAATGTCTCTTGATTCAATTGTGTTCCTTTTGTTTATGATAGTGACAGTATAGTCTATAAAAAATCTATTGTCAAGTAATCCTATCAACAAACTATATATTAGAACATACTACCTCTCAATACGCTTTCTTGCTACTGTTCAAGCTCCGAAGGTTCGCGTTTTCGATTTTTGTTAAAATAACTCAATGCAATAATCATCGCCGAGACGGCTAAAATAAGGTAGACGGCATAAACAATATCTTTATAGTCTGCCAATGCAATTTTAAAAACGGTCATCAATGCTTCTATGGAGAGTGCAATAATAATAGATATGAGAAACTTCTCCAACAAAACCGTTGAACCGTGCGACTCCTTAAAATACTCTTTGTAGACCACTTCGTGTTCCAGAAGGTTTTTCGCCAAATCAAAAATTGCCAGCCCCAGTGTCAAGGCGATGGTCGATTTAAAAATGGATTGAAACAAATTTGTATGTTCATCCATACTGTGATAGACGAAGTTAAACAGTGCATAAATAATTAAAATAACGGCAAAAAAGCTGAGACTGTACCCGATAGCTGCATAAATGTATTGGGTCATGGCATTAAAAAAATTGGCTTTTTCAATATAGTGGAACTCTTCAAGAAGCTGCAGCAGATTAAAATTTAGCGTCATCACTTCGTTTTCTGAAATCTTCTTGGAGACCGTAACCGTAGGGGCACCGCTTTTCGATGAGAGGTATGGC
>JALSLA010000044.1 GCA_026988515.1 Helicobacteraceae bacterium
GTGAGCAGTATGACGTCAAAAAAGTTGACGGCATGAGCACCTACATGTTCGATCTTTACCTGACCGATAAACAAAGCGGAGAACAATTTCTATTGCGTTGGGACGGTGAAATGAAAGTTTCTCTCGACACGTTTCGCGATCTCGGCGGTGCTTTTATTGCCGCGTTGGTACTCATCTTCTTGCTTTTGGTCATCTACTACAAAAGTTTTGCTATTAGCGGTATTGTCCTTGGCGGTAGTTTTCTCTCCATTATCGGTGTCCTCATCGGGCACTGGGTTGCCAATCTTTTTACTACCGATACATTCTTTCTCACAGCAACGTCTCTGATTGGATTTATTGCGTTAATGGGCATTAGTTCACGAAACTCCTTACTCCTTATTGACTTTACCAAATCACTCATTAATGACAAAGGATTCGATAAAAACCGTGCCATTGCCGTTGCCACGGCAACACGGGCCAAACCTATTTTACTGACGGCCGTTGCCATTATTTTAGGCAGTGCCCTGTTGGCAACCGACCCTATTTTTGGCGGTCTTGGTGTCGCGCTTATCTCCGGTACGGTTGCAGCCGTAGTGGTCTCACTGCTCTTTGTTCCCGTACTCATGTACAAAACCCGAGCCATCTAGTCATTTTTAGGTTTCACTCTTGAAGCCTAAAAATACATGTAAATTTTCATTTTTACACCGTCTTCCATGTTTTATTAATTTTTTTAAACAAAATAATTACCGTTTCCTACTTTTTGTGCTACAATAAAATTATTATTTGAATGTTTAAAAAAAAGGTAAACTCACATGAAATTACGACTCTCTGTTGTGACCACACTCATACTGTCGCTCCCCTTTACGTTAAGTGCCTTGACCATAGAAGAGATGGTTCAAGAAACTATAGATACAAACCCAAGCATGCAAAAAGCGCTGAGTGACTATAAAGCGGTACAATATGATCTTGATCGCGCCAAGGCCGGCTATCTTCCGACGTTGAACCTTACCGGTGGTATTGGTCCGGAACATACCGATAAACTTGCTTACGATAATGATCTGACCCGTAAAGAGATCGGTCTTGTAGGTACTGAAAACCTCTTTGAGGGCTTCAAAACAAAGTATGATGTCAAAGAGCAGCAAGCACGCATTGAAGGTGCACGTCAAAGTGTTCTTCAAGAAGCCAATCGGTTGGCACTGCGTGCTGCAGAGGTTTATTTGAAAGTTGTCGAGAGTCGCGATATTTTAGAGCTCCAAAAAGAGAACATTCAGACCCATGAACGTATTTATAACATGATTAAACAAAAGGTTGACAGCGGTTTGGGGCGACGTTCCGATGTCGAGCAGACACGAGGACGACTCTCTTTAGCCTATGCCAACTATATTTCTCAAATGAACAACTACCAAGATGCCATGGCAAACTTTGCCAAAGTCTACGGAAAAACAGTACCTTCCAGTGAACTGGTACGTCCTGAGACTCCGGCACTTCCCAGTAATAATCTTGATGAGTTGACCAATATAGCGCTCCAGTATCACCCCAGCCTTCTTTTGGAAAAGTCCGATATTAAAACCCGTCAAGCACAATACAATAAAGACCGTTCGGCATTCTACCCCAAAATAGATGCGCAGCTCTCGGGTGAAATTAAAAACGACATTAACGGCATTAACGGAAAGGACAACAACTATCAGGCCATGTTGCGTCTTTACTACAACCTCTACAACGGCGGACGTGATGAAGCGCAACGCCTGCAAAACATGCAGTACGTTACATCGCAACAAGAGAGTGAAAACAGTAAAATTCGTGATGCTGAAGAACAGGTCAAACTGGCATGGCTGACCAATCAAATTGTCAGCCGACAAATTACCTGTCTGGAGCAGCATCAAAAGATGACCAAAGTTGCCTCAGACTCGTATGCCAAAGAGTATCAACTCGGCAGAAGAAGCTTGCTCGATCTACTCAATGTTGAACTTGAAAACAACAATGCCCGTCAAGAGATGGTTAAAGCGCAAAGCAACCTGTCGTTTGCATCGTATCGTATTTTAGATGCTACGGGGCTTTTGAACTATGCACTGCAAACCAATATCGCCGCACAGGTCAATACGAGCTACCCGGAAGATATCGCCCTGAACACGTACGGTGTTGAACCCATTCATTATGC
>JALSLA010000045.1 GCA_026988515.1 Helicobacteraceae bacterium
CAGCATACGCTAAAAGGGACTTACGCCCTTTAAATGCCTCTTTTAATGCTTCATACTGCTCTTGCATAGCATCAAAATCATAAACATACAACGGCGTATCATATTTCTGGGCCAATGCTTTAAAATCTATCAAAATCATACCTCATCAAAATTATGAGTTATAATATCGAAAGTCAGCTTTAAAGGCTCTTCTATCTAATGATAGGCTCTGTTTTTTTGCCAAATAATCAGTGCGCCGACCCAAAGGAGCAGTATGGGTAAAATAATTCCCACCTCACTCGGAACGACTTTATTGTTGGACAGCTCAATCAGACTGAACAGTACGACCCAAATCATCAAAGTTGCCAAAATAGCACCAAACGTAAAAAGTGAAATACTCATAAAACGGTTACTGATTGGAACAAGAAAAAAGATGACGACAATAAGCGCCGGAACAAAAAATGGATAGACAAATATCTTATAGAGCGCACTTTTAATTTTATCGATACTGAGATTTTCACTCTGGAGCAATATAATGGCATCCATCGCATCGCTGATTGTAAAATCTACCTTTCCTTCATAAACCTGATCCAAAATCTTAGGTCTAAAATCTTTCAACAGTTTTAATGTCGCATCGGCTTCAATGGTAATGCCCTCAGAACTGTTAAAGTCAAGCACCATCGGCTTTGTAACAATGTGCGCCTCTTTAACATACCAGTACCCGCTTTGGTAATGCGCACTCGATGCCGTTACAACCTGTGCCAGTTGCCCGTTCTCAATAGTAAAGATACGAATATCTTCGGCTCGTTCTTGCAATGGGAACAACTCGCCAAAATAGACATACTGATTATTGTAGGTAAAGAACAGATCGTGGGTCGTATAGCTTAACGAGTCGTTGGACTTAATATTTTTAGCAAACTCATTAGCGCGTGCGAAAGAGGTTGAATGCAGTGCAACAAAAAGTATGATGATAATTGTAGAGACTGCTACAAATGGCTTTAAAATATCCACTTTAGAGTAACCCAGTGCATAAAATGCCACCAATGTATTGTTGCGTATAAAAGATACTTTCGTCGCAATCATAGCAAAAATGAGGGTCAAGGGCAGCAGCATGTCAATAGAGTAAAATACTTTGTAGACAATATACATTACCACCAGGTTGGCCGAGTCGGGCAGCTTGCTTGCAACCCCCATATAATCAAAGCCCACACTAAAAAGCGTCAATGCAAACAAAATAACGGCGAAATATTTTAGATAATGAAGCGCAATATAGCTAAATACTAACATAGTCCACCAATACCGGGAAATTTTTCTTATTCTATCTCAATCTTTTTAACCGCATACTTAGACGCTACCGTCTCAACACTTTCATGAAGCAAATGTTCAACCGCATCGGCAGCCCTGCTGATCCACTCCTTAAGATACGGCTGTTCTTGTGCATTGAAGTCACTCAACACATACGATGCTACAGCACTTTTATGTTCAGGCTTTCCAATACCCATACGCACACGTGTATATTCCCTTGAAATGGCCGCATCGGTAGATTTTAGTCCGTTATGACCACCATGACCGCCTCCTTTTTTAAAACGCAATGCTCCAAAAAGCAGATCCAGATCATCATGAATGACAATGACCTCATCAATCTTATAGAAGTTCTTAACAGCAGCAATAGAGCGCCCCGAGAGATTCATATAGGTTGTCGGCTTTAGCAAATAGTGGGAGTGGCACTTATAGAGGTGGCCTTCACAGGAGGTTTGATTGATTTCAACGGGTTGACAACGTCGAATTAACTCGTCAATAACTAAAAATCCAATGTTATGACGATTCATTTCATATGCCTGTCCGGGATTTCCCAGACCGACGATGAGCATGACTACTTCGCTTTAATAATACTAAGTACCGAAACACGATCGGCATCGGTAAACTTGACATCACCCGCCAAATCAATATCACGAATCAGTACCGAGTCTCCCAGGTCAAGATCCGTTACGTTGATATGAATACTCTTGGGAAGTGCTTCAATGGCTGCTTTGACGCGCAAACGCTTTTTAGCGATATTAAGCAAGCCTTTGTTTTTCACGCCAATAGGCGTGCCCTCGGTAGTTACAGGCACCATATAGTGGGTGACAACGCCCGGTTGCGCCACCATCAAATCTACATGTAGAAGGGTTCCTGTCACGGGATGAATTTCGTAGTTTTGTACCACAAGGCTCAACTCTTTACCCGCAATTGAAACAGGAAATGCTAACGTCTCTTTCTTACGAACAGTACGGATGTATTCATTCATTTTGAATGCGGCATTGATATTTTCAAGCCCTTTTCCGTATATGTTAGCAATCAGATAACCATCACGGCGCAGTGCTTTGGTTGCACTTTTGCCAATACTCTCTCTAATAATACCTTCTAACATCGGTAGATCCTTTTAATAAAATGAGCGCGATTATATCTTTTTTATGTTTAACTTCAGATAAAAACAACTACTTCAGAGCGAAAATCTCATCCTCGTGAAAACTTGCCTCGTCCTTAGCCGAACTCTCCTGCGCTTCTTTGACCCGTTTGGCATCTTTACGGCGATCTACCGCTACCATACCGTCCATACGCAGTTTTAAATCAGATGGCGACGTCGCATATTTAAAGGCCTCTTCTTTCGTAATAAGCTTGGCGTTATAAATATCTAAAATCCCCTGATCAAAACTTTGTGAACCGTAAATCTCTTTGCCCGCTTCAATAGCATCTAAAATCTCATTATCGCGGTGTTCTAAAATAAGCTGCTGAATAAACGATGTGGGCAACATCAACTCTAACGCAGCCACCCGTTTTTTATCGACGGTCGGTATGAGCCGTTGCGAGATAATACCTTGCAATACCGATGCCAGCGTAATACGTACCCTATTCTGTTCCTCTTTGGGGTACATCCCCACAATACGGTTGATGGTCTCTTTGGCATCGAGCGTATGTAGTGTCGAAAACACCAAATGCCCGCTGTCTGCGGCATGCAGTGCAATCTCGACCGTCTCCAGATCCCGCATCTCCCCGACTAAAATAATATCGGGATCTTCCCGAAGTGCCGCACGTAATGCCGCACCGAAAGAGCGGGTATCCTGCCCGACTGAACGCTGATTGACAATACATTTACGATCTCGGTGTACGAACTCGATAGGGTCTTCAATGGTAATAATATGTTTGCGTCGCTTCCAGTTGATTTCATTAATAATCGCCGCAAGTGTCGTTGATTTACCGCTACCCGTAACTCCGGTCACCAACACCAGACCGCGCTCTTTTTCGGCAAGCTGATGCAGCGCACTGGGAAGCTTGAGTTCATCAATGGAGAGAATACGTACCGGAATGACCCGAAATACGGCAGAAACACCCTCCATTTGAAAAAAGATGTTGACACGAAAACGGGTATTGTCATCAAAAGGGTAGACCAAGTCCAGCTCTTTTTTCTCCACAAATTCGCTAAAGCGGGTTCGTAAGAGCTCTTTGGCAAAGGTCATGGCATCTTCTTTGGACAAAATGTCACCCGACAACGGTACAATATCACCGTTAATTCGCGCACGAATTACAGCATTTGCTTTTACATGTAAATCACTGCCGCCCGCATCAACAAGGCGTTTTAAATACTCTCGGATTCGCTTTAGCGTCTCATAGGTTAACTCGTCGACATTGATGTCATACTGGTGTGTTTCGCTCATGGGTCACCTTATCGTTAGTCTCTATTGCAATGTGTCTAGTATCTCTTGAAATGCCGCTTTAAATGCTTCCAATCCCTCATCGATCTGTTGCTGCAACAACGCATCAAAATCAATGCCCGCATGCTCGATCGAGGCAAAAAATCGATTTACCTCATCGGCATCAACAGGAAGCCGTGCCTCTCGTACCGAAGTCGTTACATATGCATCAATCGCATCAAGCGGCGCCGTATTGACACTGTTTGGTGCCAGCATCTGCTCAATATAGTACGATGCCTGCGGACTTTTTCCCTTGACACCCGTACTTGCAAACAGTGCACGACACTTCGGCACTTGCGCCGCTTCAATAGCGGCATAGATACGCGAGGCATTATAAATACCCGCTTGTAACGGTGCGATACCGTTGCTTCGCAACGTGTCATCAAGTGCCCTGTCAATACGACTCACAAAAATACTAATGACAGTATCGACACTTTGGCTGCTTTTTTCAATACCGCGCTTAAAAGCGTTGAGGCATTCGAGTGCCTGCTCCATTTTAAAAATCAGCGTAGCATTCACCGCAATACCCGCTGCCACCAACGCTTCCATGGCATCATAGCCGGCTGTTGTCGCCGGAACCTTTATCATCACGTTTGGACGGTCAATGTCGCGATAAAGCCGTTTTGCTTCTTCCAGAGTTGCGGTCGCATCATCGCATAAAAAAGGATCGACTTCAATACTGACATACCCGCTGTCTCCTCTATTGTACAAAGATCGCAGTTCATCGGCAGCAGCACGTATATCATCAATTGCCACCGCTTCGTACCGTGCTTTCGGCGTCACATGCCGTAAACCCTGTAACTGTTTTTTGTAGGCTTCCGAATTGAGTATGGCATTTTTAAAAATAGCAGGATTGGACGTCGCACCGTTGACAATGCCTTCTTGAATATAGCGACGCAGTCCCGTTGTAATAAAATCACGTTCTATAAAATCGGCCCATAATGAAAATTTCAATTCTTCAATATACATGTAAATCCCGTCTTTTTAGCGGTAATTATATCAAAGCATCCTAAAAAAAATAATCAAACACCACTTTTATGCTCCGGCTTTCTCCCGAAAAACGCTCAATATCATGATATTGCAGTTTTACCGCCTGATTGGTACTCAAGCGCCACAGCTGGGATACTGTAAAAAGGCGTTGCGTCGTGCCGTCGGCAAAAAGTCGCTCTGTATACTCTATATTGGTTTTAAAACGCTCTCCCTCATAGGCTGTCGCCCCGACAATAACACCGACTCCCATCGATTCAGCCCGATGCACATAGGCAAAAAGGTTCCCCAAAACATACCAGTAACCCCATGTATTGCCCCAACTTCCGCCGGCACTCAGCGACGTTTCAAACAGTAGTTTTTCCATCTGATAATTTCGATTCCAGCCAAAATCCGCACGCCATGAAAACGGCTTGAAAAAGATACTGCGCTGTGCAATTGAGGCTAAAGAGAGCAGCTTAAACGCGTCAATATTTACTTTTTCCTCACGTGAATAACGCAACAGCAGTTTTAAAAACTCAATTTGCGTGCCGCGCAATAACCCGAGATCACTATCAAGCAACGTATGATAGACCGGACGAAATCCTAAAAGATAGTAGTGCCTGTCACTACGGAAATCAACCTGAAACGTCACCAGGTTCGCGCGATGCGACCGATCCGGATTGCGTGGTTCATCAATGGCTAACGACGCCCCTCTTCCCAAAGTTGAACGTTGTTGAAGCGTTGCATGAAAACGCTCTTTGTACTCCGATGCACTGATCTTGTTTTCAATAAACCAGTACTCCAAAAGTTCCGAGGAAGCCTCCAGAGCATAGCGCTTTGTCTGTATCGATTCCATCTTCTTTAACACGGCATCCAGCGATACCTCTCCTTGTGTCAGTGCCACCACGGCTTTTGAGTGTTCTTCTCCCAAGACGGCTTCGTAAGCTAAAAGTTTTTGACGTTTTGAAGGACGATAGTGCTTACGCACGACCAAGCCTTCCTCTTCGAGTGCAAAAACCGTATTGAGCGGCATCACATGATAAAAGAACTTCTCGCGTAAATGCACATCGGGTCGGGCAATTTCAATGAGCCACAACATATTGTACGAACAGTTTTCATCAAAAAAATAGTACCATTGATAGCGGTTGCCCAACTCCCAGACATGCAGTAACATCCGACGTACCTCGGCTTCACTCAGGTTAAGTTCATATTCCCAAATGTCACGCTGTTCGGTATCGCTGTACTCTTTGAGTTTATCGTAATAGGGCAACATCGAATAAAACCCCTTGTAGCCTCCGAAAAGTCCTTTTACGGCAAAGGTTACGCCACCCTCCGTCGCACTGTTAGCCGCAGCGGCATAATTGATTGCATGCGAAAGCAGTTTCGAGTCATACGACGAGTCAATACGCAAAAACGTATGACCGAACATTGATGCGGGTGAGTTAATGTGTGCCGAAGGAAAGACAAAGGTTGCCGATTTCGGATCGACTTTTTGTAACATGCTGTTGAGCTCGGTGCATTGCGTCTGTGGAAATGTCTCAATGGCTAAGCGCTCTTTGAGCCACGCTTTACGGGCAGGAAAACGACAAGCCGTCGCGTTATCGTCAAAACGCTCTTCGTGAAGCAGTGCGGCAATGGTGGCATTGAGCTCATCATCAGGGTCATATTTGCCCTTCTCAGAGAGAAAGAAACGTGCATCGTCAATTTCACTTTCACTGCCGTTTACATGTAAAAGCAGATGCCAGTAACGCTCCTGAGACAGATGAAGTTCGCGTGCTTTTTCCTGATATATCTTTATTGAATTTTCGGCATGAAGCGCCGCTAACATTAGAAAAGTCAACAAAAATAGTCGTAAAATAGAGCGTGCCTTAAGAGAGATGCATCGGCGGCATATCTGCCGCCGAAAATAAATAGTGTTACAGTGCTACGGTAGCAATGTTATCAAGAACATCAGCCATCTTAGCATTTTTTGAAGTGTAAATAGCGTTGTAGTTCGACTGCAGTGACGCAGCAAATGCCGCCTTGTCTTCTACGGCTAAAAGCTCTGCTAGCGTATTAACCGATTCACCGCGACCGACAGCTACATCTTTAGCCAGCTGATCCATATTTGAAGCAACAAACTCCGCGGCACGTTCGTTCATGACCAGTTTTGTTTTGGTACAACCCGACGTTCCAGATGTAATCCCGAATGTTTGGTTACCTGATGTACCATTTAATGTCGCTTGAATCGAAAGCATTACCGCACTGCTGTCATCTTTGATGATCTGTGAACCCAGTCCACAACCGGTCTGATTATTGATTGTTGCCGATGCTACCGTACCTAATGCTAAAACAGCAACTACACTTACAATTATTTTTTTCATTTAAATCCTTTTATCAATTAAGATAGCCGTAGTATAGATTGAAACAGCTTAAATAAAATTTAACAACAAAACAAAATCTATCCCTTAGAGTGAACCGCCTTGGCCCCTTCATTGCCAATCTCATTAATACCGTTGCTAATGTTGTTCCACTCTTTGGCAGAGCAGGCACTCAATGCCAAAACCACTAAAATACATGTACCAATCTGTTTCATTTGAATCCTTCTGTTTGTGTTACCAGGCAGCCAGAACATCGCTCTCTCGGGTTGCCTCGTTCAACTGCCGTAAAAACTCCTCACGGCATACTTCGACAGCACCCAAGCTTTTAAGGTGTTCCGTGGGAATTTGGCAATCGATGAAATCATAGCCTTTTGCTTTTAAATGTTCGATTAAATAGGCAAAAGCAGCTTTAGAGGCATCGCTCTGATGTGAAAACATCGATTCCCCGCAAAAAACTCTGCCCACACATACACCGTACAGCCCTCCGACAAGCGTACCGTTACAATAGGCTTCGACACTGTGCGCGTGTCCCATATCATGCAAGGTAGTGTACGCTTCGACAATTTCCGGTAAAATCCAACTCCCCTTTTGTCCCGGTCGCGGCGTAGTCGCACACTGTATGAGAACCTCGGAAAAGGCACTGTCGAGCCGAATCTCAAATGTCGGAAGTTTTTTTCTCAAAGAACGACGCAACTTAAAGTCATTTACATGTAAAATGAGCCGCGGGTCGGGTGACCACCACAAAATCGGGTCACCTTCGGCATACCACGGGAAAATACCGCTTCGGTACGCCAACAGCAGTCGTGACGGGCTTAAATCGCCGCCATAGGCAACAATACCTTGCTCATTGGCGCAAGAAGGATCAGGAAACGAGAGTGATATTCCAAGCTGAGGAATCATGACCGATACGAAAAGGTTAGCACCGTACCGTAATCAATAAGAACCTTACCGCCATGCTTAAGCTGCCCAAAAAGCAGCTCTTCGGTCAAAACATCTTTGATTTTTTCTTGAATGACACGCTCTAAAGGACGTGCACCCATCTCTTGGTCATACCCCATTTTGGCAATGTAACCCATGGCTTTTGGCGTCAGCTCAACAGCAATTTTCTTACTCTGAAGCTGCTTGTTCAATTCCGCAATAAATTTGCCGACGATCCCTTTGACAATCTGCTCGTCTAATGCACGAAACTCCACTACGGCATCAAGACGATTACGAAACTCCGGGGTAAAAAACGATTTCAACGCCTCGTTACGCGACAGTGAACTGTCGGCGTTAAAACCCATAACGCTACGTTCGGTTGCTCCAATATTGGAGGTCATAATCAGGACCACATTTTTAAAGTTGGCTTTAAATCCGTTATTGTCTGTCAAAGCGGCACTGTCCATCACCTGCAATAAAATATTGATGAGTTCCGGATGGGCTTTTTCAATCTCGTCCAAAAGCAGTACCGTATAAGGGTGCTTTCGAATGGCTTCCGTCAGCAATCCGCCCTGCTCATACCCGACATATCCCGGAGGAGCTCCTACCAAACGGCTGAGTGCGTGTTTTTCCATATATTCGCTCATATCAAAACGTTCAAAGTTAACCCCTAAAATATCTGCCAACGCACGAGCCAACTCCGTTTTTCCCACGCCCGTCGGTCCGGAAAAGAGAAACGAGGCAATCGGCTTTTCTTCGCGATTGAGACCGGCACGACTGCGCTTAATGGCAAGAGCAACGGTCTCTACAGCACAATCTTGCCCCATAACACGCTCTTTGAGTTCCGCTTCAAGCGAAGCCAGTTTGGCTACATCATCTTCTGCAATTTTTGAGGTAGGCACTCCGGTAATTTTTGCAATAATCTTCTCTACATCAAGCGGAGTTACCGTCGTACGTTTTTTCTTCTTCAGATGAAATGACGCTCCGGCCTCATCCATGAGATCAATGGCGACATCGGGTAAAAAACGGTCGGTAATATACTTTTTGGAGAGATCTACGGCAGCTTTAAGCGCCTTATCCGTAAATTTCAGACCGTGATGCTTCTCATAACGCCCTCTCAAGCCTTTGAGAATTTTCAAACTGTCTTCGGCAGAGGGTTCGTCAATATCAATTTTGGCAAACCGACGACTTAAAGCACGATCTTTTTCAAAAACATTGCGAAATTCACTGTAAGTGGTCGCTCCCATACACTTTAGTTCACCCGAAGCCAGTGCCGGTTTAAGCTGATTGGAAGCGTCCATGCTACCACCGCTGACTGCGCCCGCACCCACAAGCGTATGAATTTCATCAATAAACAAAATGGCATTATCATACGTTTTCAGTTCATCCAAGACACCTTTAAGACGTTTCTCAAAATCGCCCCGATATTTGGTTCCTGCGAGCATAGCACTTAAATCCAGCGCAAACAGCGGCGCATCTTTTAAGATTTCCGGCACTCTCTCTTGAGAAATCTCAATGGCCAAACCTTCGGCAATTGCCGTTTTGCCCACACCGGGCTCACCCACTAAAAGCGGATTGTTCTTTTTACGACGACAAAGTGTCTGAACCACGCGATCAATCTCATCTTGGCGCCCGATGACCGGATCAATCTTGCCCTCTTTGGCAATATCAACCAAATTGAGTGTAAACTTCTCTAAATAACTCTCGTTTTCGTTTTGTGTTTGGCTGCCTACATCGGTATGCGATATCACGTCTAATACGTCAACACGTGAAATATTATGTTCTAAAAGAAGCAGGTGTGCATACGTATTTTCTTCTTCATAAATGGCTGCCATCAGATCACCCACTTCGGCATGCTCTTTTTGTGCACTTTGAATATGGCGTATCATTTTATCGATCAGACGCGAGAGCGCTACCGTTTCAAACGGTTCTTGATTCACGTCATCGGGGAGTTTTTCCATACTGTTCATTAAATAGTTTCCGACGGCCTCTCGCATTGCCGCAACATCACCGCCGCACTCTTTAATAACGTGAATTCCCTCTTTAGAACCCAATAAGGCAAAAAAAACATGTTCAATAGTCAAGTACTCGTGACGCTGGTCTTTAGCAAAAAGCAACGCTTTTTGAAACACCGAGTTAAGTTCAGCGCTGATCATGTCTCCTCCTCCATAATACTTTTCAAGGGAAACCCCTGTTCGCGGGCCAGCTTATTGACTTGCATCACTTTCGTTTCTGCAATTTCAAAACTGTACACACCACACAATCCCTTCTCTTTTTTGTGAATGTCGAGCATAATACGCTCCGCCTCTTCATAGTTTTTATGAAACACCGTCATTAAAATATCAATGACAAAGTCCATGGACGTGTAGTCATCATTGAGAAGATAGACCTTATACATCCTGGGCATCTCCACCAAGAGACTCTCTTCAAATTCATACTCTTTTTTAGTGCTCAAATAAATGTTCCTGCTTTTGTAATGGTTAAATGTATCAAGCTTTCGATGTGTCTTAGCTTAAACTACCGTGCTGCTTCTAAAAAATCAGCAATAATATCTTCGGGATTTTCCAAGCCGATAGAGATACGCACCAGACCGTCCGTAATCCCTAAAAAATCCCGCTCTTCTTCATTGAAATCACGATATATGGTCGATGCCATATGCAGTGCCAGCGTTCTGCTGTCACCGATATTGGCTGTAATGGTTACCAGTTTGGAACGTTGTAAAAATTCAAAAGCCCGCTCTTTCGTACCAAAATCAATACTCATCAGCGTACCACACCCTCCGCTGAAATACTTAATATAACGAATATGGTGCGGATGGCTCGGCAGCGACGGATGATTCACATGCAATCCTTCGTCATAGAGTTTCAGTGCAACCATCTGGGCACTTTTAACAATACGTTCCATACGTAACGGAAGGGTTTCCATTCCCAACATGGTCAAGTAACTTGCCTGCGCATTGGCGCTCATGCCAAAATCACGCATCGCACGCTTTTTAGCATTGGCAATCAATGCCGTTTTGCCCACCTTGTCAATAAATGTATGGAGCTCTTTGTAACGGTCCTGACGCAGTTTATCTTGTTCTTGAACGGCTCGAAAAACAACGGCACCTCCCAGCGCTGCCGAGTTGCCGCTCACTATTTTAGTCGTTGAATAGACTACAATATCGGCGCCAAGATCAAGCGGTGCGATACTGATTGGCGTAATAGTATTGTCAACAATCAGTACAATTCCGGCCTTATTGGCCATGGCGGCAATCGCAGGAATATCGGGCAGGCGCATATTGGGATTACCGACACTCTCCAAAAAAATAATTTTTGTACGCGGAGTAATGGCAGCAGCAATCGCATCGAGTGCATCCACATCAAAAAAATGCGTATCTACTCCAAAACGACTCAATGTCTCTTTGAAAAAAGAGTATGTCCCTCCAAATAGACCACCGATACTAATCATTTCATCACCGCTGCGCAACAGCGACAAGGTTGCCAGTGCCGTTGCCGCCATACCCGAGCTCGTTGCTACGGCACCTGCCCCATTATCCATAGCGGAAAGCACACGTTCCAACTGTGCCGAAGTCGGATTACCCATGCGCGAATAGAGCGCTTTGTTAATACTCCCCGCAAAGATACCTTCGGCAGTCTCGGGTGTACCGTATGCAAATGCCGCTGAATTAACAATTTCGGGACTTACCGCCCCGTCTTTATTACCCAACAACTGCACAAACCGGGTACTGAACTTTTCATATTTTTGCATACATAAACCTAATTTAGTGTAAAATTTCTCTGTTAAATTATAACGAAAAAGAGACAACCCCTCGATGCAAAAAATTTTTGTGACGGCAACCAATACCGATATCGGCAAAACATATGCTACCAAACAATTACTGCAACAGTATGCCTCTTTAGGCTATCGTGTCGGAGTTCTTAAACCTATTGAAACGGGTGTGACTGCCACGCCTCAAGACGGTAACGAACTTCTGGCTTTGGCACAGCAGTTAAACCCCTTATTACGACATTTACATGTAAATGACATTGTTCCGATACAATTTACCCTTCCCGCAGCCCCTTTTGTTGCCAACCAGGGAGAACCCATAGACCTAAGCCCCGTCAAGACCGCACTGCAAAAACTCGACTCTTTGTGTGATATTGTACTGATTGAAGGTGCCGGAGGGGTTATGGTCCCCATTGATGCAACCACCCTGACTGTTGATCTTATTGCATACTGCAATGCCAAAGCACTACTGGTGTCGCACTGCCGTTTGGGATGTATTAATGACACACTCTTAACCGTGCGACTGCTTCAAGAACGTGCCATAACGCATACGCTCGCCTTTAACTGTAAAGAGGGAGAATTGGCACATTTCAAGCAGGTGTCTCAGCCATATTTTGATGCACACTGCAGACCTTACTATCTGCTCGAGAGTGATTTGGAACAATTAGCAGAGAGTTTGCTTCAAATTTGATGCTATAATTACAAGAAAAACGGAGTGGGCATGCAGCATTTAATTCGCACCGATGACTTTAGCATTGAAGAAGTTCTTGCTATTTTTGATGATGCCACACGTTATGCTGACGGGCGTTTTGATCGCATTTTAACCGATACCATTGTCATCACCCTCTTTTTTGAAAACTCCACCCGCACCAAAAGCTCATTTGAAATTGCCGCTAAGCGTTTAGGTGCAGAAATGGTTCATCTTGATGTCGCACAAAGCTCTACAAAAAAAGGAGAGACCTTAGTGGACACTGCAACCAACCTTGATGCCATGGGACCCCATGCCATTATTGTCCGTCACGCCAATGCCGGAGTACCGCAAATTCTTTCCCAGCATACCAAAGCATCTATTATTAATGCCGGTGACGGGGCCCATGCCCATCCGACACAAGCCCTGCTCGACCTCTTTACCATTAAAAAACATTTTGGTGACGTACACGGCAAAAAGATCGCAATTGTCGGTGACATTAAAAACTCCCGCGTTGCCAACAGCAATATAGAACTGCTACAGCGTTTTGGTCTGGACATTACACTGGTTGCACCCCCACAGTTTCTACCGCAAACTGCTTTAAAAACCACCTCAAACCTCAAAGATATTATTGATTCAACCGATATTATCATGAGTCTGCGAACACAAACCGAACGTCACTCTACGCAGAGCTATGCATCATTGAAAGATTATGCCAGTGATTTTTGCATAACCAAAGAGTTTGTAGGCAATCGCAATATTATTATTTTACATCCCGGTCCGGTACACCGCAATATCGATATTGATGATGCACTGCTCTGTGATCGCCGCTGTAAAGTCCTCGAACAGGTACAAAACGGCGTACTCATTCGTATGGCAGTGCTTAAAAAACTTATTCATGACATTTGACAGACTCTCTTACTTCGCATCGCGCAATATCCCGTTTCTCTTTTACACCGATTTTATAGGTGAAAAAATACATGTATATCCTCTTTATGAGCTTGAGAAACAGGGCATTGAATATGCTATACATCATCCCTGCACCCCAACAACGAAAAATAAACAACTCACAAAACATCCTGTCGCATTCACGGTCTATAAAAAGAAATTTGACCATATTATCGGCCATATCAAAAACGGCAATACGTATTTGTTAAATTTAACACAACCTACCATCATTGAAACCGAGCTGACGCTTCAAGAGATTTTTAATACTGCGGATGCGCCTTTTAAACTTCATGTAGAAAATCGCTTTGTCTGTTTTTCACCCGAACCTTTTATTACTATTAAAAATAATACAATTAGCACATATCCCATGAAAGGAACCATTGATGCCGCAATACCCAATGCCGAAAATCGCATTTTATCCAATCAAAAAGAGATGGCAGAGCACATTATGGTTGTTGACCTTCTGCGTAATGATCTTGGTATGGTTGCTCAAAATATTCAAGTCAAAAAATTTCGCTATATTCAAAAAATCAGTGCCGGTACTAAAGAATTACTCCATGTGAGTTCAACCATTCAAGGAACGTTACAAGACAATTGGAGAGAGCATCTTGATACTATCATCAAGACACTATTGCCGGCCGGAAGTATCAGCGGTACGCCAAAAAAAAGTACGACTCAGATCATTGAATCCGTAGAAGCTTATAAACGGGGATACTACAGCGGTATTTTCGGTGTCTTTGACGGTAGTACCTTAGAGAGTTCCGTGATGATTCGCTTTATTGAAAAACAAGCAGGTCGACTTGTATACAAAAGTGGTGGCGGTATTACATTGGACAGCAATGTCAACGAAGAGTATAAAGAGCTGTTAGATAAAGTCTATATACCTTAAAATACATGTAAAAATAATAACATAGAATGTATGACGAGAGATAAATAAAGGTAAAAAGTAAGAGAGTCCAAAAACTAGGCGGCGACCTACATTCCCACAAGTGAAACCTGCAGTATTATCAGCGATGAGAGGCTTAGCTTCTGGGTTCGGAATGGGGCCAGGCGTTTCCCTCT
>JALSLA010000046.1 GCA_026988515.1 Helicobacteraceae bacterium
AAACCGCTTCGCTTTTGAGAATACTCTCTAAATATGCAATGGTTTTGAGCAGTTCTTGAAGTTCGTTTTCAATCTTTTCACGTTCCAAACCGGTCAGTTTTTGCAGGCGCATATCTAAAATGGCCTGTGCCTGAAGGGCAGAGAACTCAAAGGTTTCCATAAGACCTTCTTTGGCCGTTTCGGTGTCTTTTGAAGCTCGAATAAGTTTAATGATAGCATCGATATGGTCAAGTGCTTTCTTCAGGCCTTCTAAAATATGGGCTTTTGCTTTGGCTTTTTCCAGATCGAAAATAGTACGGCGAATAATGACGGTTTTTCGGTGGTTGATGAAGTTGGTTAAAATATCTAACAGTGAAAAAACATGCGGCTCTTGATTCAGAATGGCCAGCATAATAATACCAAAAGTGGTCTGCATATTGGTGGACTTAAAGAGATTGTTTAAGACAATTTCACTCATGGCATCACGTTTGAGCTCAATAACGACGCGAATACCTTCTCTATCACTCTCATCACGAATCTCGGCAATGCCTTCAACCTGTTTGTCTTTAACAAGATTGGCAATACTTTCAATCAGACGTGCTTTGTTGACCATATAGGGAAGCTCGTCAATGACAATAACATCTTTGTTCCCTTTTTTTTCAATATGGGTTTTGGCGCGCACTTTAATACGGCCGCGGCCGCTTTCGTAAGCATCTAAAATGCCTTTTTTCCCGTAAATAATGCCGCCGGTCGGAAAATCAGGGGCTTTGATATACTCCATAATCTCAATGAGCGAAGCATCGGGATGGTCAATAAAATAGATGGTCGCATCAATAACCTCTTTGGGATTATGCGGCGGAATATTGGTTGCCATTCCGACGGCTATACCCGACGAACCGTTAATAAGAAGATTGGGAACACGTGTCGGCAGTACTGCCGGCTCTTGTGTGGTACCGTCATAGTTGTCGATCATATTGACGGTATTTTTTTCCAAATCTTTCAGCAGTTCGCCGGCATATTTAGTCATGCGCGCTTCGGTATAACGCATGGCCGCCGCATTGTCGCCGTCAACCGAACCAAAGTTTCCCTGACCGTCAACCAGCATGGCGCGCATAGAAAAAGGTTGGGCCATACGAACCAGTGCATCATACACTGCCGTATCGCCGTGCGGATGGTACTGACCGATAACATCACCGACAATACGGGCAGATTTTTTATATTTTGCACCGGCGGAGAGGTTGAGTTTATCCATGGCGTAGAGAATACGTCGATGAACCGGCTTGAGTCCGTCACGAACATCCGGAAGTGCCCGACCGATGATAACACTCATTGAGTAGTCAAGGTAACTCTCTTTGAGTGTATCTTCAATATTAATATTGTCAATTTCGCTGTTATCTAACAGATCATTCATTGAACCTACCTCATTATTAAAGTAAAATTGGGTGATTCTACCGTTTTTTGACTTAAGATTAGGTTTATTTGACAATTTGAAATAAATAATAACTGTGTATAATGCTGGAATGAATCTTTCGTGCCCGCTATGCTCGTCTACATATCACAATTTGTTTGCTCACGATACACAGCGTATCTATCGTCAGTGTACTACATGTAAAACGGTTTTTGTTCCCCCACAATACTTTTTAAGCAGTGACGAGGAGCGTGAGCGTTACGATCTGCACACCAATTCACCGGACGATACCGCATATCGAAAATTCCTACAACGCATGTTGCTTCCGATGCATGAACGTATTCCAAAAAAGAGTTTCGGACTCGATTTCGGTTCGGGACCGGGGCCGACACTGTCGCTGATGTTTGAGGAATATGGCCATACCATGCAGATTTATGACTGTTTTTATGCTCCTGATAGAACGGTGTTTGAGCAGCAGTACGATTTTATTACCGCCACAGAAGTTGTGGAACATTTGCACCGTCCTTTAGTTGAACTGGATCGTTTGTGGCGCCTGTTGAAACCGGGTGGGTATTTGGGCATTATGACCAGTCGTTACGACACCGTAGAAGCGTTTGACAGGTGGCATTATAAGCTTGATCCGACACATATACTCTTTTTTTCTGCGGAAAGTTTTCGTTGGCTATGCAAGCGGTGGCATGCTCTATTAGAGCTTATTGACAATGATATTGTGATCTTGCATAAAAGGGCAGAGTGATTAAAATTTATACAACACATTGATAGGCTGAGAGATGATAATTACTTATACTTAGACCATCTAAAATTCTGTGTTTGAAGGAGACGAAGTGGAAAACTTCGCTGATGTTCAGTATATACTGACAAGTTTTTTAATGCTCTTTGCCGGAGCGCTGGTTATGTGGATGGCTGCCGGGTTTGCGATGCTCGAAGCCGGGTTGACCCGTACAAAAAACAATGTGGTTATTTTAATTAAAAACATTGTATTGTATTCAATTGCCTGTATTGTCTACTATGTCATCGGGTACAACCTGATGTACGGCGGAGAAGGTGCGTTTATGGGTGATATTGCCTTTGCCTTAAGCGGTATTACCTATGATGACCATTCGCTAATGGCAGACTTTTTCTTTCAAGTGGTCTTTGTTGCGACGGCATCATCAGTCATTTCGGGTGTGGTTGCCGAGCGTATGAAGTTGTGGCCGTTCCTTATTTTTGTGGTCATTCTTTCAGGATTTATCTATCCGATTCAAGGGCATTGGTCATGGGGCGGTTCCAATTTAGGCGGTTTTATGGAAGGCTTCTCCGATTTTGCCGGATCGACTATTGTGCACTCTGTCGGCGGCTGGGCGGCACTGGCCGGCGTACTGCTTTTAGGAGCGCGTAAAGGCAAATATACCAAAGACGGTAAAGTCCGACCGATTATGGGCTCGAACCTTCCGTTGGCGACACTGGGAACCTTTATATTATGGTTGGGATGGTTCGGTTTTAACGGCGGATCGGTATTGGCAATGGGAACCAAAGAAGATGTTGACTCGATTGCATCGGTTTTTGCGGCAACCAATATGGCGGCAGCTACGGGTGCGGTGACGGCTGCGGTTATTACACAGCTTAAATACGGCAAAGTCGATTTAACCATGGTACTCAACGGTGCGCTCGGCGGACTGGTTGCCGTTACGGCCGGCCCGGATTTGGGTATGTTTGTTGCGTTTATTGACGGTTTGGTTGCTGCGGTACTGGTGGTCGTTGCCGTCTCATTTTTTGATAAATTGCGTATTGATGATCCTGTCGGAGCTCTTTCGGTACACTTGGTTAACGGTATTTGGGGGACGTTGGCAGTCGGTATATTTAACGCCGATGTGAGTCTGTTGGCGCAGATTAAAGGGATTGTCGCCGTCGGTATCTTTACGTTTGTCGCATCGTTTGCTGTCTGGTATGTGCTGAAACTTGTCATGGGACTTCGTGTCAGCGAGCAAGAGGAGTATGACGGTGAAGACCAACATGAGACCGGTCTTGAAGCGTATCCGGAATTTGCAAAAAACCTGAAATAAGGCTACAATTTCCAAACCTTGCAAGGGAGTTCCCTTGTTACATGTAAAATAGTTACACGGAGTAGAACATAATGAAAAAAATCGAAGCGGTTATTAAACCATTCAAACTTGAAGATGTAAAAGATGCCCTTGCCGAAATCGGTATTACCGGAATGACAGTGAGTGAGGTCAAAGGTTACGGCCGCCAAAAAGGTCACAGCGAACTCTACCGCGGTGCCGAATATGTTGTGGATTTTCTTCCCAAAATTAAAATGGAAATGGTCGTTGACGAAGAGAATGTGGAGCAGGTTATTAACACCGTTGTGGAAGCAGCCCGTACCGGTAAAATCGGTGACGGTAAAATTTTTGTCAGCGATATTGATAAAATTGTACGGATCCGTACCGGTGAAACGGACTCCGAAGCCGTATAACAACACGCTTCTTTAACCTCGGAAGGTGATGGTTCCGATCACCTTCGACTGGCTTTTCTCCTCTTTTTTCGTTAAGATATCCTTAGTTTTTCTTTAAAGGAATAAGATGGAAGATTTTTCTTATGTTATTGATACCTTCTTTGCACTGTTTGCGATGACGCTCATTATTTTTATGGTACCGGGGTTTGCCATGCTTGAAGCGGGCTTGGTGCGAACCAAAAATGTCTCTGCCGTATTGACCATTAACGTAATGATTTATGCTGTTGCATCCATGATGTTTTTTTTGGTTGGCTACACATTGGCATTTGGTTCATGGGAGAACAGCGCTATGAGTATGTACGCCGCATTTTTGTTTCAAATGGCATTTGTCGGTAAAACCGTCAATATTATGAGCGGGGGCGTGAGTGAACGGGTACGTATGATACCTCTGGCCATTTTTACCGTAGTGATGGCAGCATTTATCTATCCGATAGTCGTCAATGTCTCATGGGGTGCTGATATGTTAGAACATACCTTTCTCGATCTCAATATGTATGATCTTGCCGGATCAACAGTGATTCATTCTACCGGTGGCTGGGCATTGTTGGCCGCAATTTTAATTATGGGACCGCGTCGCGGTCGTTATGGAGAGGGAACAATCAAAGTGATTCCGGCATCAAATATTCCTCTGGTTGTACTGGGTGCATTATTGCTTTGGATCGGTTGGTTTGGTTTTAACGGCGGCTCGGTCGGCTCCATTTCATCAAAAGAGAGTGCCGATGCCGTGGCATTAACCATTATGAATACCAATACGGCCGGTCTTGCCGGTGCTATTATTGCCGGCATAATTATGTATGTTCGCTATAAACTTTTTGATATTACCATGATACTCAACGGTGCATTGGGCGGCTTGGTAGCGATTACTGCGGGACCGGATCTGTACAATATGTACGTACCGATACTTGTCGGTGCAATCGGCGGTGCTTTGGTTGTTTTTGCGGTGC
This sequence comes from Helicobacteraceae bacterium, assembly GCA_026988515.1. Lineage (GTDB taxonomy): Bacteria > Campylobacterota > Campylobacteria > Campylobacterales > Sulfurimonadaceae > QNZR01. Next base: position 4,844 of record JALSLA010000046.1, read on the forward strand.
CGCTTTTTGATACTTTGAAATTGGACGATCCGGTCGGAGCCCTTTCGGTGCATCTGGTCAACGGGGTTTGGGGGACACTTGCCGTTGGGCTTTTCGTGTCGGAGATCTCCTTTGTTGATCAGCTCAAAGGGGTGGTTTTGATCGGTATTTTTGTGTTTTGTGTGTCGTATGGTGTTTTGAAATTGATTAACCGGTTCGTTCCCTATTGCGCCGACGATGAGATACAGCTTGAAGGATTGGATGTTAATGAATGCGGTGTTGAAGCGTATCCGGAGTTTAAGCGCTCTATTTAATGCTTCTGTAACGCAATCTTCTCTATAATGGGCAGTATGTTACGTCACAGCTCCTCCCTCTTTGTCTCTGTCATGATGCACGCAGCACTTCTGTTGGGAGTGTTGGCTCTTTACCGTTTTATTGAGATGCCGTCTTTGTCGCAGTCTGCTAAAGAGCATCGGGTCTGTTTATGTTTGGCAGATGTCGTCCACGCGTTGCCAAAAGTGCCGCCACCCATCGAAGCGGAGCCCTCCGTTATACCCAAATCACTTCCGCTTCCGAGTACACCGCCGCATGAAGTCACAAAAACTACAAAAACCGTTACGAAAAAATCGCTGCCTTCCAAGCAGAGTGCGCCACAAAAGGTGATTGAAACACGCTCCATACCAAAGCAAGCACATCAAGAGCGTGTTACTGAGAATAGTGTTGAAAACCATGAAGATTCGATAGAATCGTTAAAGCCGGAAGAGCCGATAAACGAGAAAGAAAGCTCGCCAAACGTCTCTCATGATGTGGTGCAAGAGACACCTGCTAGGACCGAAGCACCTGTCATAACAAAGAGTGAGGAGGCGATCTACCTGCAAGAGCATCTGCAGGTAATAGCACAACTGTTACGAAAGCATTTATACTACCCCAAACGGGCACGGAAACGTCATATTGAAGGGGATGTGGTGGTGGTGTTTGAACTGTTGCAAAACGGTAGCATCGGTTCCGTACATGTAAAAAAAAGCAGTCATAGAAAGATACTCGACCGTGCTGCAGTACAGACGATAGGCAAACTTTCGGGCAAGGTTCCCAAGCCGTCGCAAACCATTCGTATTGAAATTCCCATAACGTTTCGGCTGCGATCGTAGCAACCGCATGGATTTGCAAGAAAAAGAGTCCGTATTGAAGCAACATATTAACTGCAACGGTGTAAAATTTGATAATTGCAAAAAGGAAACGACATGAAATCCCATACACTCTTAATGCCGCTGGATATGCATTTGCATCTTCGAGACGGCGTGATGCTTGAGACGGTTGCACCGCTGACATCATACAGCTTCAGCGGCGCTATCGTGATGCCTAATTTGGTACCGCCCATTACGACCAAAGAGGATGTGACGGCCTATAAAGAGCGGATTTATGCCGCATTGGGGCGGGTTGAAGCAGCTGATGATCTGTTGATGGTCGATGATTTTTTTGAGCCTTATATGACCCTGTTTTACCAGAATTACGACAGAGCGTTTTTAGAAGATATTGTTGATGACATTGCGGCTGTCAAGCTGTACCCGGCAGGTATTACAACCAATAGTGAAGGGGGAGTAAGTGCCTTTGATCTCAATACGATGCGACCGACACTCGAAGCAATGAGTGAACTGGGTATTCCGTTGTGCGTCCATGGTGAGAGTGACGGTTTTGTGATGGATCGTGAGGCCGAGTTTATGACGGTTTATGATATGTTGGCATCACATTTTCCCAGGCTCAAAGTTATTATGGAGCATATTACAACGAAAGAGGCGGTTGCGATGCTCGATAAGTATCCCAATCTGTATGCAACCGTGACCCTGCATCATCTGCTTATTACCCTTGATGATGTTGCCGGCGGTATGTTACGGCCGCATCTGTTTTGTAAACCTATTGCCAAACGTCCCGAAGATAGAGCGGCACTGTTGGAGATTGCTTTGAATGCACACCCCAAGGTAATGTTCGGTTCGGATTCGGCGCCACATCCGCAACATGCCAAAGAAGCTTGCGGCTGTGCGGCGGGTGTATTTACGGCGCCGATCGCATTGCAACTGTTGTGCGAGCTCTTTGACGCGCACGGAAAGTTAGAGAACTTGCAAGCTTTTGTCAGCGATAATGCACAGAGTATTTACGGTATTTGTCCGGAATTTAAAGAGGTGGTGCTTGTAGAATCTCCTTTTGAAGTACCGGAACATTACGGTACGGTGGTACCGATGTATGCCGGTGAGACAATAGCATGGTCAATAGAGAACGTTGAATAAAGTTTTATTGCTCGAAGACGACCTGCTTTTTGGTGAATCACTGCAAGATCTCCTCGAAGAGGATGGGTATGAGGTGCAGTGGTGTCGTAACGGTCAAGAAGCACTCGATGCCACGTTTCATACGAAGTTCGATATCTATCTGCTCGATATTAATGTTCCGTTGATAGACGGCATATCACTTTTACATGATCTACGCCGTGGAGACGATAAGACGCCTGCCATATTTTTAACATCTCATGTTGAAAAAGAGATGATGGTTCAAGGATTTCAAAGCGGTGCCGATGACTATATGACGAAACCCTTTGATACAGACGAGCTGTTGTTGCGGATGAATGCACGGCTAATGCGTACAGCTAAAATATGTGACGAATGCGGTGTTTTACAACTCGATCATCAGCAAAAAAGGGCATTTATAGAGGGAGTTGAACTGAACCTTTCTGTTAAAGAGTATGCATTACTCTCACTGTTGGCACGTCATGTCAATAAAGTTGTGACCAAGGAGATGATTGCCGCAGAGTTATGGAGTGCATCAGAAAGTGCCAGTAACGGTGCCATTCGTGTCTATATTAATCGCCTCAAAGGAGAGCTTGGCAATATGGTTATTGAGAACATACGCGGGATAGGGTATCGGCTTGTTTCGTGAGGTAAGACTTTCCATCATACTGTTTTATGTTATCACCGTAATGCTTTTTGTTGTCGGTTTTTATTATGTCAATACCATTTTGGCATATTCCAATGTGACGTTTATTTTGCTTGTGATGTTGTTGTTGAGCATTGTTATGGCGGTGATGATTGCAACCCTTTCCATAGATCCGTTAAAAGATCACTTTGAAAAACTTGAACATTTCTCTAAAGAGACGCTTCATGAGTTGAATCTTCCGATCAGTACTATTCATGCCAATACTTCCATGCTTCGAAAAACTTTGGATGATGCAAAGAGTTTAAAACGGCTTGAGCGTATTGAAGGGGCATGTATTTTACTGCATGAGCGTTACAGCGAATTGGACTATCTCATTAAAAAGCAGATGCATAAAGAGACAATAGAGACGGTGGAGTTGAGTGCATTTTTACAGTCTCGACTGCGTTTGCTGGGTTCATTATACGATCATGTGGATTTTTCAACGCATCTCAATGACTACGATGTGAAACTCGATAGAATGGGTTTACAAAAAGTGATTGACAATCTTATTGATAATGCCGTGAAATACTCGAATGCGCCGGTATGTGTCGAAGTCTCACTTGAGCATGGTATATTACGTATTACCGATAACGGACGAGGTATGGATGAGATGGAACTGATTCGGATATTTGACCGATATTATCAAAATGATGCTACAGTGTCAGGATACGGCATTGGCTTGGCTTTGGTAAAAAACTACTGTGATCGGCATCGCATTAAATTACATGTAAAATCCATTAAAGGAGAAGGAACAACGATGATATTAGATTTTCAAGGAGTAGAACAATGAACGAGACCGCAATGTTGGCTATGGCAGAACAGGCACTGGATTTTGGGGTTATCGGCTTGTTGATTCTCATGAGTATTGTTGCGTTGTGGCTTTTTATTGAACGGCTGATGTTTTATCGTTCGGTAGATATGACGGCGTATGATAACAAAGATCTTTTTGAGTTGGAGCTTGGAAACAATGTTTCAATCATTGCAACAATCGGCTCCAATGCACCGTATATCGGTCTGCTTGGAACGGTTATTGGTATTATGATTACCTTTTATTCACTGGGGGATGTCGGAACGGTTGACCCGAAAAAGATTATGACTGGGCTTGCATTGGCGCTCAAAGCAACAGCAATGGGACTTGTCGTTGCTATTCCTTCGATTGTTTTTTACAATATATTACTGCGTAAAATGGAACGTTTGCTAACCTTATGGGACGTTCATCATGCTGACGGAACCCGGTAGTTACGCAATATGAAAAAGATGCAGCGATTTGATCAGATTAATGTGATTCCTTTTATTGATATTATGCTGGTTCTTCTGGTCATGGTATTGACTACAGCTACGTTTATTAAAAGCGGAGTTATTGAAGTAGAACTTCCTGAATCACAAAGTAAACAGCTTCAAGAGAAAACTGATGATGAGGTGAATATTGTTATTGACAAAAAGGGGACGCTTTTTATTGACAATGTCAAAGTCGATATGAGACAACTTGAAGAGAAGCTACGTGATATAAGCAACGATCAGACGGTAGTCTTGCGTAGCGATAAAGAAGCGGCATTTCACTATTTTGTCGATGTCATGGATATTTTAAAAAAGCTGGAGCATGAACAGCTCTATATTGTGACAAAAGAGAGCTCTCAATAGCCGACATCCAGTAAGCGGAAGGGTGATGCTGAACGGTTTGCTTCGACTGCGTCATGTTGGGAGCGTTCTATGGATTGTGTCGAAAACTTCTTTGGTTCCATGATCTCAACGGGATTGTTTGCACGGTTTATAAAATAAAAAAGTACCGCAATTACGACAACACCTGCGTACAGAAGCAGGTAACGTTTAATATATTTCAATTCAAAAGGTTGTTTCATGATAGAATTATACTCACTTTGGTATAATATTTTGCATTTAAAATTTTAGGAATAGTAAATTATGTCCATTATATTTTATGATAAAGAAGCAACTCAGGAATATCCCGAATTAATTGATGCATATATTGAGAACGATAAATGGGTCGCTTTTTTTATAGGATTGAGTTGGATTTTTATTGTTTCGGTGACGGTATTGTTGGCACACCCCTATGTTCTAAGTGCCATCGGTTGCGGTGTTTTGGCACTATTGAGCATTCTCTTTTACCGATTTTTCAAAGGACACGAGCCGTTTCGAATTATTGCTGCTGTAAGTATCGTTGTTTTTGCAATTATATTGATTCAATCCAATTATGGAATGATGGAGACGCACCTCTATTTTTTTATAGCGATGAGTATTTTTTTACTTTATAATGATACCAAACCGTTGCATATTGCTGTGGTATTGATGATGACATACTATTTCTTTGCGTACAAACTTCAAGGAATCGGCAGTACGTTTTTCGATGTTCCTGTTATGCTGTTTGAGCCAAATCACTATACGCTTTCCACATTAGTGATGTATCTTTTTTTCTTGGTGGTAGAGTGGGGTATTTTATATATCGTGATTAAAAATTCACGTCGAAACTTTTTTAATTCACTGCAGGATAACGAAGAGATTTTTGAAAAGTATAAAGAACTCCAAATTTTTGATGCGCTGTATGAAGCTACCAATAACGGGGTACTTGTAACGACTCATGACGGGGTGATTCTCTCTGCCAACAAAGCGTTTGAGCTTTTAAGCGGTTATTCCGAAGAGTATCTCATTGGGAAAAATCCACGCATTTTAAAATCTCAAAAGCACAATAATGCGTTTTATGTAGAGATGTGGAACAGCCTGCAGCATAAACACCGATTTGAAGGTGAAATTTGGAATCGGACTCGTGATGGCAAAAGTGTTCCCTTTTGGTTGGATATTCGCGCGGTGATGGATCATGGGATTGTATTTCACTATGTCGGTGTTTATGTAGACCTTTCGGAAAAACTGCAAGCCGATCGTAAAATGAGTTTTATGGCACATCATGATACGCTGACGCAACTGCCGAATCGGGAGTCGTTTAATCAGCAGCTTAAACATGCTATTTATCTTGCCAAAGGCGATAATCAGCGTTTGGCACTGCTCTCCATCGATCTGGACCGTTTTAAAATTATTAACGATACCATGGGGCATAATATTGGTGACGAACTCATTAAAGAAGTAGCTCTTGGCTTAAAAAACATTTTAAAAGAGCGTGATATTTTAGCCCGTCCGGGAGGCGATGAGTTTTTGGTACTGCTTGAAAATATCCGTTCCGAAAATGAGGCAGCGCAACTTGCAGCCAATGTAGCAGAGCTGTTTCAGCAATCATTTGAGATTCACGGCCATACGATCCACACCAGTGCAAGTATTGGTATTGCCATCTTTCCTGAAGATGCAGACAATCAGACCGGTCTTATGAAAGCGGCCGACAGTGCGATGCACCAAGCAAAAAATAAAGGTAAAAACAGTTTTGAGTTCTTTACGAGTGAACTTTCGTCACGTGTGTCACGAAGCATGCAGCTTGAAAATGCACTGCACAAAGCCATTGAAAATAAAGAGCTCTTTTTATCGTTTCAGCCGCAACATCTTTTTGGATCCGGAAAGCTGGTCAGTGCCGAAGTACTGTTACGCTGGGACTCCAAAGAGTTTGGGTTTGTCTCACCCGATGAATTTATTCCTATTGCCGAAGAGAGCGGACTCATTATTGAGATTGGAGAGTGGGTTTTTAGACAATCGTGTAAAGCGGTACGTGCCTTTAAAGGTATCTATCCCGATTTGAAACATATTGCCGTGAATGTCTCTAGCGAACAGTTTAGCAGCTATGACATTATTTCCAAATTTCCTGCCATTGTTAAAGAACAAGGCATTGCCACGTCAGATATAGAGATTGAACTTACGGAACGTTCGGTGATGGAGCAGACTGAAAGCGGTAATAATGTATTGCAAAAATTACGCTCACTCGGGTTTAAAATTTCCGTTGATGATTTTGGAACCGGCTATTCATCGATGAGTTATCTGAAATCACTTCCTATTGATGTGGTGAAAGTGGATAAATCATTTATTGACGGGCTACCGCACGATGAAGGCGATACGGTCATTGTTAAGGCAATCTTGGCACTGATTCAAAACTTGGGTTACGAGACCGTTGCCGAAGGGGTAGAGTATAAAGAGCAAGCAGAGATGTTGCGCGGTCTGGGTTGTGATATTGCACAAGGGTATCTGTTCAGCAAGCCGCTAACCTACAGTGATTTTATTGACTATATTGAGCAGGCAATGAAAGCGGCACGCTAAAGGTTTAGTGGCACTGTAAAATGCTCCGTGCCGGATTGTTTATAAAATCATAACCGTTGTAGATTGTAAATACGGCATAGAGAATGACAGCAATGGCGGCAAGCTGCATCATGACGTTTCGAAAGCTGCTTTTTTGCGTCATACTGACAAAAAAACCAAGTGAAAAAAGCGCCGGTATGGTACTCATGCCAAAAACAAACATTACTAATGCTCCGTAAAACGGATCGGCTGTGCTGGCTGCCGTGACAGCAAAAAAATAGACCAGACCGCACGGAAGCAGACCGTTGAGCATTCCTAATAAAAAGAAGCTAAAAAGAGATTCGCTCTGAATGAGCTGTTTAAAACGTTTTTGATACCAGCTGTTTTGTAGTAAAGAGTGCTCAATGAGCGATAAAAATTTTAGTTTGCCCAATAGAGAGAGACCGGTTAAAAGCATCACAATTCCGGCAAAAATCAGGAGCGCTCCGCGCGTCGTGCTGTCAAAAGTAGCGACACTTCCCAAATAACCGAAGACGGCGCCGAGAGTTACGTAGGTAGTTACCCGTCCCAATGAGTAGAGCAGATGTGCGAGTGACTCTTTGGTGCGATCCCAACGGCTATTGACTTTGGCGCTGGTATAGGCAATGACAATACCGCCGCACATACCGACACAATGTCCAAAAGAGCCTAAAAAAGCGATGGTGACAATAGAGACAAGATCAATGGCTTCCATCTAAGAATCTCCTAAAAGCTGTTGACGAATATTGGGGTCTTGCAGGGTTTCGCCGTGCAGTATTTTTGTTCTCATGCTGTTGTAGTCAATAGTGCCTTGGGGACACTGTTCCTGAGCAGCAAAACCAAAATTCATGGGTGTACGTGCGTCACGTCGGTAGCACGCTTTGGTGGCATCTACCCATACGTGGGTATCTTCAGTTTGCGTCCAGATAACAACATTATCTTTAAAAGGTTGATGTTCCAGCCAGGAAACGGCACAGCCCATGTCGTCAAAAAACCATGTTTTCCCTTTGTTGTTGACAATCTCTACGGCATAGGGGAGTTGCTCTATTTCCATTTTACATGTAGAACATTGGTACTCTTTAGGCGTCATGCTGATGACGCTGGCATCAGTATTGCCCAACACAATCACTTTGGCATGTTTGTTGTCGGCTATGGAGATGACGACCATGACAATTACTGCAATGAGCAGGGCAACACTAAGAAGCGGCATGACTATTTTTTTCATAAAAACTCCATCGGTAAAAAATATGGGGCATACAGCAAGCAGAGGCCTCTAGATTACAGAGCATGGAAAACTAAAAAGAGATTATACACACTCTTTAACGTATTGTAGATAATAAATTTTACAATAGGGCAGTATTAGGTGCTCTATAATAAGTATAGAATATAATATTGTTAAGTCAAAATTATACTTTCAAGGCGTTACAATAGTGTTAAAGTTTACGGTATTTCCACCGATTTATAAAAGAGTTACAGTAGTAGTGTAAAATTATATAATTAAAAAAAATAAATAAAAATATTTACTGTATGGTTCTACTGTTTTATGCAGTAATACGGCAGATGTACAGAAGGGGTGGATGTGACAGACAAAATATCAGTATGGATCTCATGGACAGCCATAGCCACAACGTTATATGCATCGAATGTCAACGCGATAACGCCGCTATGGAGTTCGACGCCGCTTGGGCAAAGTACCTCATTTAAACCGCTGGGCTTTAACATTACAACGACCAATGATCATGCGCAATCGAGTTATTCGGTGGAATGCCTGGGGTGCCATGACGGGGTCAATGCCAAAAATGCGTTTGTTACCCGACATATGTCTGAAAGCCAAGAAAGTTTAAAGCTACGTACTCTGGCAGGGAGTGCAAAACAGCATCATCCTGTTAATATTGCTTATGTTGAAGGAAAAGCCGGTTTACGACCGATTAACACGACATTAAAAGGAGTGTGGAAAGGTGGTGTAAGAACTATTGCAGATATTTTGGTTGAGGGCCGCGTGGAGTGCAGCACATGTCATCTGGATCCTCATGTGATGGATCCGGATACAATGACACTGCGCAATTCCAACGCAAGAAGCGTTCTGTGTACGTCGTGTCATAATCAATAAACACGAACAGAACGCCGCCATTATGATGTAAGCAAGAAGCGCTTTACATCATTCCCGGCATACCGCCCATGCCACCCATGCCACCCATGTCAGGTGCCGGCATTGCCGGTTTCTCTTCAGGAATCTCAACAATAGCTGCTTCAGTGGTGAGCAGTAAGCTTGAAACGGAACTTGCATTACTCAGAGCAACTCGTGATACTTTAAAAGGATCTATAATTCCGGCTTCAAACATATCGACGT
>JALSLA010000047.1 GCA_026988515.1 Helicobacteraceae bacterium
ATTAACGTCTCCTTGGGACTTTACACCAAGCGTAACGATTTTTGGGAGGAGCTGCGACGAAGTTATTTGGCGGCTTTTTTATTGCTCATAGCGGTTGTAATGATGTTGTTTATTACCAAATCGACCGAAGAGTTTTCACGTACGTTTTATGTACTGATGTTTCTAAACCTGTTGTGGTTAATGCCGCTAGGACGCGTGGGTGCCAAAAAACTTCTTTATATACTCGGATTGTGGCATATTGATGCCTTTTTAGTGGGTAACGCACAACAGGTGGAAAAACTTAAAAAAGATCTGGCCATTAACTGGTATTTGGGATATCGCAGTGTTGCAAGTATTACCGAAGCCGAGATTGTTTTTATTGCTACGCGTGACATGGATGTAGATCTTCTTGAAAAGCTGATTCATCAATATAAGCGCCACGTCAAAGAGGTAATTCTTATTCCCTATCTGCACAATATCAGTTTTGCAAACTCCGAAATCATCGATCTGAGAATCGGGCGTATGAGTTTTATCAATATTCAAAATCAGCTTTTTATTCCTAAAAATATTGCCATTAAAAAGATGGCTGAACTGCTACTGATTGTTGTCATGCTTCCTCTTACGTTTCCTGTGATGCTAATGATTGCACTTGCTATTAAGCTTGAGAGTCGGGGAGATGTCTTTTTTAAACAGCAGCGTTTGGGAAAGGATGCCGAGGTATTTGAGTGCTACAAATTTCGAACCATGCATGAGAACAGCGATCGCATTTTAAAGAGATATTTACAGGAACATCCGCAAGAGCAAGTCCATTACGAAATGTATCATAAGTATAAAAACGATCCGAGAATAACGCGTGTGGGTGTATGGTTACGGCAACTCTCTCTCGATGAACTGCCGCAGATTATTAATGTGCTTCGCTTGGAAATGAACCTGATCGGTCCGCGTCCGTACATGCTTAGCGAAAAAGAGAAAATCGGTGAAAATGTAGAGACTATTTTACATGTAAAACCGGGATTAACCGGTTTATGGCAGATTAGCGGACGGAATGAATTGAGTTTTAAAGAACGTATTGAGCTTGATGTCTGGTACATTCAAAACTGGTCGCTGTGGCTCGATTTTATTATTTTTGTAAAGACCTTTGTTGTATTGTGCTCACGACACGGTGCCAAATAGTGCTATATGTTAAGTTTTAATATTTTGAAGCGCGGTGTCTGTACAATTTTTTCAAAAAGAGCAGAATCGTATTTATCAAGCAGAAGCGTTTGAACGAGAAAGGTATTAAAGGCGTTCATATCCAAATAGATCGCTTTGGTTTTGTTGTAGATAATAAGAATGTGAGTGGCATTTTTATTGTACTGTTTGGCTGCTTTGATACGTCCGTTTTCTGAGACAATCACGCCGTGAATAACGGCTTTGGCACCATTATTTCCCTGCATAACGCCGTTGCGAAGATCAAATGTGAATGTGTCGCCGTAAATAATGGGACTTTGTGCGGCATAGGGCTGCAACAGATCGGAAATATAAAGCTCCGAATGACGACTTCCGGTTCCGTTTTTAAGGTCGGTATTGGCAAAATTCTCTATAGTGCCGAAGGTAAGCAGCATATCTCTGTGCAGCATAAAGTAGGTGCCGCGACCTCGCTGGGATATTGGAATATTGTAGTTGAGTTCCTGCAAAATATCATGAAGGTTTTCGGTTTTGATAACGTACGGAAGGACTTCATAAATATGGCGAGATCGTCCCTCTTGATTTTTTTCCGAAAAGTAACGCATGGCATTGGCAACAAAGTTCTGATTGGATGACATAAGAAGTCTTGCGATGAGATAGCTGTCACTGCCGTGACGACCGTTATCGACAAGAGTGTTGTTTGTGCCAAGATAGTACCAAAGCGGCCAACCGTAGTCCCACCACGAGTAGATAAGGTCATCTTTTGTATTGATATTGGAAAATTCCCTCAGGGCCAAGACATCATCTTTTTTGAAAAAACAAGGAGCAAGCGTACTGTTGACCGTGAGAATGTTGTAAAGCATCACTGCAATGCC
>JALSLA010000048.1 GCA_026988515.1 Helicobacteraceae bacterium
AAAGGAGCACGGATGAAAAGATTGCTACAGACATTATGTGTCGCGGCAACACTGAGTTTTACTACCGCCGTTGCAGGTAATGATTATGTTAATAAAAATATACTGATTTCTGCACAGGAGGCGATTAAGCTCATTGGAGATGAGAAGGTGATGTTCGTTTCAGGGGACAACGAAGATGTGTATAAGCTAGGCCATATTAAAGGTTCGGTGGAGATGTATGCGCACCATTTGCATCACTCCGATATTACCGGAGATATGCACTGTGCACCACTGTATCGCTGTATTGATAATGCTCAAGAGTATATTGGCAGCAAAGGGATCAGTAATGATATGATGATTATTGCCTATGATGACTTTAAGGGTCCCAATGCGACAGGGGTATACTCATTTTTTGAGAGCTACGGCCATAAAAATATTAAAATACTCAACGGCGGTCGTGCGGCAATTATGGCAATTGATCCGGCTCAAAAAGTTTATGATGCCATTAAAAAAGAGTTAAAGGCTGAAAAAAAGATCGATAAAAAAGCACGAAGAGCATTGAAAAAAAAGGCAGACTTGAGTGCTGAAAAAATTGCCGAACTCGAAAGCATTCGTAAGATGAGCAAAGCCAAACAAAAAGAGATCAAAGCACGCCTTGACGAAGCGGCAAAAGATCTGTTGGTTGTTAAAGGTCCGGAGAAAGTAAGCCCTAAAACGTACCGCATTGACAAAGACGCCATCAATTTTAACTATATCGCCGAGAAGCATGAAGTCAAAAAAGCGGTAGATGATATTTTGAAAAATGGGGACAAGTCGCAATTTGCAGTTATTGACACCCGTGCGATGAGTGAAATTATCGGTGAACGGAAGATGGACAATTGCGCAAGAAGCGGCCATATTCCCGGGTCAAAGTTTATTGAATGGAGTAAAATTTCCGATACGAAAAATAAGAAATCGTTTAAATCGGCTGATGAAATGCAAAAAGTTTTTGACCACTACGGAGTTACCAAAGATAAGACAATCTATGCATATTGCATGGTCGGAACCGGACGTAGCTCTGAGATTGTAACGGCACTTCGACTGCTTGGTTATAAAGACGTTAAAGTGTTTACCGGCAGTTGGGATGTCTGGGGCAATGATATGAATTTACCGTTGAAACGTTAAGGGAAGAGGGTTAAAGTATGACAAAAGTGATGAATAATAAACGAAGAAATTTTTTGAAAATTTCAGGAATGACAGCTGCATTGGTAGCGTCACAGGGAAGCTTGTTTGCAAAGACGCAGGCGATGTCGGTTGAGAATGGAAAAGAGGAGTATCCTAATGCCAACTATACCGAAACGATGTACCGTAACGAGTTTGCATTTACGTATGGAAAAAAAGAGGAACACGGCTTTGCCTACCATTGTGTCAACTGTCAAGGAAACTGTGCTTGGGAAGTATGGTCACATAATGGAGTGATTACCCGTGAAAATCAGTCGGCGCGATACCCTGTTATTAATGCCAAAATACCTGATTTTAATCCGCGTGGTTGTAACAAAGGCGTACAACACTCCCAGGTTATGTATCAAAAAGACCGAATTCTCTACCCGATGGTTCGTGTCGGTGAGCGTGGCGAAGGAAAATGGCGACGTGCCAGCTGGGATGAAGCGGCAGAAATTGTTTGTCAAAATATTTTTGATACTCTGAGCGATCCGGAACGCGGTCCTGATAAACTGATGGTTCATGCGGGAACCGGATTGCTTACGGAGGGACGCCGTGGGGCACCGTTGCGTTTTTCAACGCAGCTGGGAGCTAATCGGATCTATCCATCGTCTTATCTGGGCGATATGTTCTCTGGAGCAGCCATTGCGTATGGGGAAGGAAACCTCGGGTGCACCTGGGATTTTATGTATACGGTCGATACGGCTGTTATGTGGGGCGGGAATCCATCTGTTTCGCGAATACCCGATGCTCACTTTGTCTGGGAAGGAAAATACAACGGCGCCAAGATCATTGTGATTACACCGGAGTTTAACGCTACGGCAAAGTCGGCAGATTTATGGATTCCAATCAAAGCCGGCTCCGATAATATTTTGGCAATGAGTGTTATTAACGTGATTTTGGAAGAGAAGCTTTATAAGCCGGAGTTTATGAAAATTTATACCGATCTCTCATTTTTGGTAGATGTGAAAACACAAAAGATGATTCGTCGTAACGATATGGAGCATACGCAAAACAAAGAAGATCATCATAAATGGGATGAACAGTTCTACTGCATGAATGCAACCGACAACAAGCCGTTTTTAATGCCCGGAACCGAGGGGCATGACAAGCGCACATTACGACTTCCCGATACGGTGAAACCGGCGCTAGAAGGAACATGGACTATTCAAGATGTTCATGGGCATGAGCGGGAGGTAACTACGGTCTTTGAACTGCTGAAACAATCAGCCGCGAAATTTTCTCCGGAAACAACGCAAAAAACGACAGGCGTTCACCCTGATACAGTACGTCAGCTTGCACGTGATATTGCCATTCCTAAAGTGGTAGAGATTACGACAGGATTTTCACTGAATAAATATTTTAACGGCATGATGACCATCTGGAATGTGGCCTCTATCTGCGGATTGACCGGTCGTATGGGTCCTTACGGCGGACTCAATACCGAAAATGAGTTTCAGCTCTCAGGTCTGGGCGCGCTTTCAGGGTTTAGCGGTAAATATGCGCCTCGTTTCGGTTCAGGATTTGTCGGTGAGTTCATGAATGGTAACGGCATGAAAACATTTAAACAGTATTTTAACGACGAAGATGTTCGACGGGCTCAAAACGGCATGAGCAAAGAGGAGTACATCACGGTACTCGAAGAGATGCTTGCCGCCGGTGAAAACGGTAAGGCCAACATGGAGTCCGAGCATGGAAACGTCGTTAAACCGTGGTGGTTGCCGACAACTGCATTGATTGTTGCAGATTCAACTTTTCGTCGCAATAAAGCCAGTGAATACCGCAATGCCTTTTTGAAGCGGATGGACTTTTGGGCTTATGTCGATTACCGTATGAGTGAAGCGGCGCAGTATGCCGATGTACTGCTTCCGGCGAAGTCGCATTACGAGGTCTATGACCTGCGTACGTCTCCGGGGTATCACCGATTTACCAATTTGGCACAACCGGTGGCCAATATAAAAAATGTCGGTGAAGCCAAAGATGAATGGACAATGTTTACGTTTTTGGCGAAAAAGCTTGAAGAGATTGCCAATCGTCCGGAAAATATAGCCAAAGCAAAAATTAAAGATGACAAACGTTATGCGCGTCCGGGTTATCATGATTTGACAATTTTTCATAAAGAGTACACTAACACCGATGAAGAGTCCGAAGGTGAAGGCGAGGTCTATCTCGGTACCGATAAAATGGCGGTACAAGCGGCACTGGAGAAATGTGAGCAGTATGAGCCGTGGACGATGGAAAAAATGTATAAAGTCGGCGGCTTTTTACTAATTAACGACAAGGCGGCACAGACATCACCGCTCTATTCGGACAAGCCGTATAACTCCAATGAGTTTCATCTGTATAAATTTGAACCGATGCATACCATTTCGGGTCGTCAGACATTTTACGTAGATCATGAAATGTTTATTCGTATGGGCGCAGCTACGAATACGGGCATGGAAGGGATTCGCCCGCAGCGTAAAGAGTATCCGTATGTATTGATGACACCGCATGCTCGCTGGTCGATTCACTCTAATTACAAGACCTCACGTACGTTGTTGCGTTTGCAGCGCGGTGTACCGGCAGTAGCGCTGAATCGTGTGGTGGCAGAGAAAAAAGGGATTAAAGACGGCGATACCATTCGGGTCTATAACAGTTTGGGAGAGTTCTATGCCATGGCAAAACTCTCGTCATCGTCACCGGCGGACGGTCTGGTTATGGAACATGGATGGGAGCCGTACATGTATAAATTCAATAAAGGGCATAATGAGGTGGTACCGACGTCATTGAATCTGTTGGAGATGGCTGATGGGTGGGGTCACTTGAAATTCGGCGGTCTTTGGGACGGCAATCAGTACGCATATGATGGCGCCGTAAATTATGAAAAAGCAAATGTTTAAGGAGTTTCAATGTCGAAAAGACAATTAGCAATGGTAATGGACCTGAATAAGTGTATTGGGTGCCAGACATGTACCGTAGCATGTAAAACTCAATGGACCAATCGTAACGGCCGTGAGTATATGTACTGGAATAACGTCGAGACCTATCCGGGAACCGGATATCCAAAAAACTGGATGGATCTCGGCGGCGGATTTGATGCCGCTGGTGATCTTCAGCCTGGAGTTATCCCCAACCTCGAAGCCGACTACGGTGTTCCTTGGGACTACAATTACGATGCTCTGGCGGGAGGGGCGAGTTTTGAACCGAATGTGGAGCCGACATGGGGACCAAACTGGGATGAAGATGAAGGAGACGGAGTATTTCCCCAAGACAACTATTTCTTTTATTTGCCACGTATTTGTAATCACTGTACCAATCCGGGTTGCTTGAGTGCATGCCCGCGTGATGCCATTTTTAAGCGTGAAGAGGATGGTGTTGTACTGGTCGACCTGGATCGTTGTCAGGGGTATCGTTACTGTATTGCCGGATGCCCTTACAAAAAAATCTATTTCAATCCGAAAATCTCCAAATCGGAAAAGTGTATTTTGTGCTTTCCGCGGGTAGAGCAGGGACTGCCGCCGGCATGTGCACAGCAGTGTGTCGGTCGTATTCGTTTTGTCGGTTTTTTAGACGATGAGGAGTCGCAGGTTTACAAGCTGGTACATAAGTATAAAGTTGCATTAGGATTGCGCAGTGATTACGGTACCCAGCCCAATGTCTATTATGTTCCGCCGACCGAGTCGCCGGTGAAGTTTGATGCCAACGGTAAAATTATTGAAGGATCGGATCGTATTCCGGTTGAGGAGCTTGAAAAACTTTTTGGTCCCGAAGTGCATGATGCGATTGCAACACTTAAAGCAGAGATGAAAAAACGTAAAGAGACGGGTGAAAGTGAGTTGATGGATCTACTCATTGCCTATCAGCATGCCGATATGTTTCGTCTGGACAACACCTATTATCAGAATGTTGCCAAAGAGAAAGGACTTAATCCGTTAGCGCCGGTAGATACACGCTATATAGCAGGAAAATATACCAAAACCGCACATCGCATCAACTTTACGCATGATGCCGCCGCGGCAGCAGGAGGACACCACTAATGAAAACGATAGCAACAACACTTTTGTCGGCGGTACTGGCGAGCGGTTCTCTTTGGGGAGCCGATGCTGCTGTGACGGCACTTAAAGTCAACAGCGATCTCAGTACGGTCTCGTATGCTTCAGATCTGTGGAAGAAAGCAACATTTTCATCTGTGTTGCTTTACCCCCAAACAACGATTCGTATGAATGATAAAAAAGCCAATGCGATGAATGCACACAACAAAGCCAAAAAGGCGATGGTTGCTGCACTTTACAACCAAGAGAATATTGTTTTTATGATTCGATGGCCTGACAGTACGGTGAATGTACAAAAGGGAATGAGCACGACGTCGTATGCTGACGGGTTCGCCGTGCAGTTTGCCGGAAACTTTAGTGATCCGAATGCCCTGCCGTATATCGGCATGGGGTCTGAAGGCCGCCCTGTAGTGCTTCATCTGCAAAAAGTTGCCAAAGATATATATGAGCCTAACGGTAATGGCGATGTGGCGCATCAGGTGAATCGTAATCAGACGGATCTTTTCGGAAAAGAGTTGGCCGCTTTTGACAAAAAGGTTGCATCGCTTGGAAGCAGTGATTATGAGCGATCTTTTGTCAGTGAGGGGTTTCGTTCTATGACGGAAATTAAAGACGGTAGCAACCACTCGTATGCACGCATTCACTACCTTCAGAATAAGAAGTCTTGGGAAGGAACACTTTCGCGTGCGCTTAAAGACGATTATGTCAATCTTAATGCCGGTGCCATTCCGGTGGCATTTGCGGTATGGGACGGTGAAAAAATGGGACGAGACGGCTTGAAGCATCTTTCGGCGTGGGTATCGGTCAAGCTGCAAGGAATGCAGGGCGGTGAAGCGCTTATTAAAGCACTTGATACGAAGTTGACAGGAGATCCGAAGGCCGGAAAAGCGGCAGTTGCCGCAAACGGATGTGTCGGTTGTCACCAGATCGAAGATAGTGATGCACCGAATCTTATGGGACCCTCATTGCGCAACGTGGGAGGCTACTCTACGGCAGGCTATCTGAAGGAGTCTTTGCTTAAACCTTCGGCAGCTATCGTACCGGGATACAATCGTAATGCACATAGCGCCTACCCGTGGTATACTTTAGATAAAGGGGTGCGAGTATCGACCATGACAGACTTCTCTTGGTTGGATGAGAAGACGCAAAATGACATTGTCGCCTACTTACAGACATTGAAAGCGGAGGTTGAATGATGAAACGTATCATGACGGCAGCAGTTGCCTTAAGTCTGACTCTTTTTGCCAACGACGGTGCCTTTGAAAAAGAGGGTTTTTTAACAACACAGGCGTGTGCGGAACAGGGGACATTTAAAGATTGCTATATGGAGAACTATGTCTGTGGCAGTGACGGATGTTTTCGGACAACGGAGGCCGGCGTAGATAAAAAGACTCCGCTGGTGCTCTATTCGCATGATGACGGTATGATCTACAAGCTCGATACTTCTAATGTTCCCCGAGAGCAGTTTGATGTCGGTATCAGCCGTAACGGTGTTGCTGTAATCGGTGAATATGACAGCAGCAGTCATACGATTGTCGTGCATGAATTTAAAGCGCCGCCACCGCCCAAAAAATCATTCTTTAAAGGATGTCTCTAGGTTCAAAGCCTTGTGCTTTGAATCTGTAATTCTGCAATTTACATGTAATGTTGTACGTGCTTTTAAGCACTAATGTGTTACAAATTTTCATACCAACGTAGGACACTTGATGAATACAGAGTACCGACTCTATATCTATGCATTTTTATCGCGAGTGATGAGTGATATGCCCGACCGACACTTTATTAGGGATCTCAAAGCCAATAACGACCTGTTAGATGCTTTAGGTGAATCAAGCAAGAGATGGCTTCTTGAAAACGACGAAGCGACGCTTCTTGAAGCGCTAAATACCGATTTTACCTCCCTGTTCATTCTTAATACGCAGCCGGTAGAAGCATTTGTGCTTGATGCAAAAAACGAAACATTGGTCGGATTGCAAAATCCGGTTATGGCCTTTTATTTTAAACACGGTTTTGAGCTTAACATGGATCAGACGGAACTGATGGCACCCGATCATCTCTCTATAGAGCTGGGTTTTATGCAGTCACTGATTTATCGCAATGAACTTGTACCGCAGTACGATTTTATGAATGAGCATCTGATGATGTGGGTGATTCCTTATATGTTGGGAATGCAGTGTATGGCACAAACCCCTTTTTATGGAGATGTCTGTGACTTTATTGTGGAATTTTTAGTGGCAGATTACGAGTATTTGCAGGCGGAGTGTAGCGATGCGACACAGTGATTTTATTCAGACGACAGAACATTTTAGCTTTAACACGGCAGAGTGTCTGCGTAATGCCTATGTTCATAATGCGTGCGAGCGTTGTATAGAGTGCTGTCCTACCGATGCATTTGCACTCATTCGCAATAAGTTGACGCTGCTTGAAGCGCAGTGCATTGCATGTGCAGCGTGTATCGGAAGTTGTCCTACCGAGTCTTTGAGCGTTGAAAGTTTTGATCCGAATGCCTTTACGCTACTTTTTCGTGACCGTGAGACCAAGGAGCTGTCATGCCAGAGCAATACGCCTTGTTTGGGGGTTTTTGACAGCTATCACTACATCGCTATGGCACTGCGCAGTGAGGATGCACCGGAGTGCCATCTTTCGTATTGTGAAGGGTGTCATCTCAATGATGACGGTAATGTTGAAGCGGCGATCCGCCAAAATATTATGCAGAGCAATATGTTTTTAGATGCTGTAGGCATGCCGGAACGACGCATAAATATTATAGAAGAGTCCGACAAAAAGGCGCATGACCGCCGTATGTTTTTTAGAGAGGCACTAAGCAAGGTTCATGAGGTTATGCGCCAAAACGGCGATAAGGATCCGGCGTTGACGACACTGCATCAGCAGCAGCGCAAGACGGCATTACCGTTAAAATATACGTTGTTGAAAAATTCGATGAAAGAGCATATTGAAGCGTTTACTACTACGACGTTGGAAGGATTCCAACCGCTCTTTTTCAATAAGAGCATTGATTTTAATGCCTGTACCAATTGTGGTGATTGTATCCAGTTCTGTCCGACGGAAGCACTCTTTGCGACATCAGACAAGCAGGGCATTCTTTTTAAATCCGGTATGTGTATCGGGTGCGGTATTTGCGATGATATCTGCAAGAGTCGTGCCATGACGACGGTAGCGGGTGTTGATTTGGTGGCGATTGCTTTTGACAAAGGGCGTGAGCTGGTACATTACGAGATGGTAATGTGTCATGAATGTCGCTGTCCCTACCCCTATAAAGGAGGCGATCCCATCTGTGATCGCTGTCGTGATTTTACAGACAATTTTGAAGAGATGTTTGTGTTGGCAAAAGATCAGTAAGGGCGCAGTTACTCTTTGTCCATCTTCTCTTTGGCACCTTTAATAGCACCGTCAATGGCCGACTTGGCGACACTCCATGCATAAATGCCCATCCGCTTCGCTTCTTGTGCCGTTTTAGAATTGATGACTCTGCTGCTTTGTTGCAGTGCATCGTCTTTAATATCGCTAAAGCGCTCTTTCATGGTCTCTGCTGCCTCTTTGGCTGCTTGAATAAGGTGTTCCATATCAAACTTAATATCACTAGTAATCTCATCAAGTATCTGTTGTATCATGGGACTGTTTTGTGTGGCAACATCACTAATAATGCTACTAAAAAGTGCATCAATACGGTTCAGCTCTTTTTGCAAAGAGGTGTAGTCTTCAATCAGTATCATTTTTGCTTCGTCAGGCATATATAACAGCTGTTTGTTAAATTTATTAATAGAAGCGGTCAGCCCCTGACGCATACCCCGAAGCGTTCCGCGTAAAATCTCTTTGGCACTGTTGGGTGTGGCATCGGCAACGTAAGTAGCCGTGTTTAAAATGGTACTTAAAATACTTTTAACACGTAAGGTGTTGGGTGTTTTTTCATTGAGGGTATGAGTGGTAATCTCTTGAATTGCACCTTTAATGCTCTCTTCAATATTTTCACTTTTTTCAAGAGCGGTAATAATAGCGGATTCACACATCTCTGCAAGCATATCATAGAGGTCAATCGACTGTAAACGAATCTGATGCAGCATGGTGAGTGTCTTTTCAGGACTCTCTTGAAGTGCTTTCTCAATGGCATCGAAGGTTTTTGCCTTAGCCAACTGCAGTGCTTCACTTTTCTTTTCAAGCTGACGCTCGATGCGCTCTTTTTGGGCAAGCAGGGTATCGACCTCATCATGGAGTGCTTTGACTTCCACCTCCATAATGGCAGAGGTAATGATCTTCAGTTCATTTTGTGTCATATTGGCGGTGGAGATGTGCCACTCGTTATTAATGTGCCGCAACAATGCATCGGTACGCGCTTCAATGCTTTTTTTGTCTGCATCAGATTGGTAGGTACTTTTAATATCACGTTCAAATTGTTTATAGTCCACAGTGTGTCTCCTTACAGAACCATTTTAATATTCTGGTGTGCTTTGAGAGCTTCATAAATAAAGTTACGATCCTCTTCGTTGTGCACCAGCAGATCAAGATTCATACTCAAATAGGTACCGCTACAGCTCTGATTGGAGTGTTCAAGCGTGTGGGTACGTTCACAAATGATATCGCGCACCGCCTGTTCGAGTACTTCACGCTCTTTGCCAATAATTTTATAGGTCCAGTTGCACGGATATTCCAATTGAAGTTTTTCCGTACTATCGTTGATAATTTCCACTGTTGCCCCCTTCTTTGGATTCAAGTTGAATTTGACGTATGACCATGCTTTTATCGATAGCCTTGACCATATCATAAATAGTAAGCAACCCGATGCTGACACCCGTGAGTGCTTCCATCTCCACACCGGTTTGACCGCTCAGTTTGGCACGAACGTACATTTTAAAACCGGGAAGCTCCGGTAACTCTTCAATATCACAGTGAATACCGCTTACATTAAGCGGATGGCACATGGGAATGAGTTCGCTGGTCTTTTTGGTGCCCATTATTGCGGCAATAACGGCTGTATGGATCACCGGTCCCTTTTTGGATGTTTCGTTGACGATGGCTTCATAAGCATCACGACTCATCGCAATAATACCGCTGGCTACAGCGATACGTGTACTCGATGCTTTTGCAGAGACATCGACCATTTTGGGCCGGTTATGTTCATCTAAATGGGTTAAATTCATTAGGGTTTCCACAATTAATAGTATGCCTCTATTATAGCAGAGGAATTCCAATAGATTTACATGTAATTTTAGTAAAACAGTTACCGGAGTACAGTTTTTTTCACATTGCCGATATAAGTCAAAATTAAACCATTGACTCAAGGAGAAATAATGAAAAAAGTTCTGATAGCAGCGGCTCTTGTAGCAGGCTTTTCAATGAGTGCATCTGCAGAATCTGAGAGTGCATTTCCATCATCATGGAAAACCTTCGCGAGCGTGAATACACCGCTGATGAAAGCCGGCGGTGCACTTCCGGGATGTGATGCCGATGTCAGCAGCCTCCCTAAAGTGTATCAGGAGACGGTAGCAACCTATTGTGCCGTCAAAGATGGCGGTCCCGGTGCGGTAGAAATTCTGGTCTCACCGAGTGCGTTAGCGACCTATAAAGCCCGAGACGGAAAGTTTAAAGACGGTGATGCGCTGGTGTTGCATCTTAAAGAGCTTAAAGTGCTTTTTGTGACGTCGTATCAGGGAGGAACCCCGCAATACGGCGTGTATGACGAGTCGGGGAAAGATCTCTCTTCGGCTGAAGGCTCCGGATTGCATCCGAACGATTGTCGAACCTGTCATACCGGCTATGAAGCGTTTGGAATTAACGGCCAGATGGGCTCTGTTGAGCAGTAAGCAAAGGATACGACAATGATATTGGAGCGATTGCTATCTATTAAAAATTTGATTCAACTTATGGTAGCTGTTATTTTGTTGGTTTCGTTTGCAGTAACAGGGTTTTTTCTGTATGAAGAAAAACTTAAAGAGCAAGAACAGCACCTTCTAGAGATCAGTGAAGTGGCATTGGCTCCTATTGCCGTCTTGGCAACAACATCGGTTTCAGGCGGTAATATAATGCGTCTTAAAAATCGTGATGCGCAGTTGCTTTACAATACTACCAAGGCACTGTATATCTCTATTAAAGGGGTAAGCAATGCCAAAGAGGTTTTTGGAACAAAACAGCCGCCAAAAACAGTAGAGTACACCTATGTGCGTCAGGAAGGAGACTCTATTGCACAAGAGAGTGCTGCAGCGCTGGTTCGTGCCATGCCAAGCGGGCAAGAGCGTTATTTTACCTCAGACTATACCTATTTAGTGATTAAAAAGCATTTGAATATTTCTAACGGCGGCGAGGTATATGCCATTTTTGACTCGAGCCGGCTCAGTGAACTTTGAGGCAGCATTATTAGTTCGCTGCTAAAGATTTTGCTTCCGATTATGACGGTTTTTCAAATCTTGGCATTTGTACTCTCTACCAAAATTTTAGAGCCTCTTATCCGAACCCAAAAAACGGTAGACGACATGGCTCAAGCACGAGATCTGTCTCGCTCTATTGAGTCGGTAAACATTCTGGAAATCAATGCCATTAACAAAAGCTTTAACAATCTTGTTGCAAGCATGCGAAGCTTGATTCTCGATGCCAAAACCATCTCGGGATCGACACAAAAACAGAGTAACCATCTGGTTGATATTTCGGCAACAACCTTGCAAGAGATTCAGCGTCAAGACAAGCTCATTGGTACAACACATAAAGATCTTGCAACGATTAACGAGACCATTGAAACGCTGTGTGACGATAGCAAAGAGGGGATCACATCAATTACCGATACAAAAAATTATGTGGATACGTTCGGATCAAAACTCGAAAGCATGGCAGCACACATTATGCAGAACCTGGAGGCTGAAACCGAGTTGAGCGAGCGCATTCATCAAGTGAGCGTCGAAACTGCCGAAGTCATGCAAGTGCTTGATGTGATTAAAGATATTGCCGATCAGACCAACCTGCTGGCACTGAATGCCGCTATTGAAGCGGCACGTGCCGGTGAACACGGCAGAGGTTTTGCCGTAGTCGCCGATGAGGTGCGTAAATTGGCGGAAAAGACACAAAAGAGTCTGAACGATATTGAGAGTACGGTGAATGTGATTGTACAGTCTATTTCGGACGTCAGTGCCGATATGAAGCGCAACAGCGAACGGCTTCCCGAATTGGCTAACAGCATGGAGGAGTCCAAAGAGTCCATGCAGCATATTAGTGATCTTATGGATGGGTTACGCCATGATGCACAACGAGTTGCCGATATTAATGCGGCAATGAGCGATTCCATCGGAACCTTGCAACAGAACATGAACCAGCTGCATCAGATATCACGAGACAATGAGCTAAAAACGGCAGAGGTGGCACACAGTGCCAAAGATTTAAAAGGTTCCGTTGCCATGCTTGACAAAAATATAGAGACCTTTACAATCTAGTCCCCATGCAACCGCAACGCCTTAATGGCTTGAGCATCAAGGCGCTGTTTCTCGCCGGTATCGCCGTAGGCGTAAGCCGCCGTCAGGGTGTCTTGTGTAAAGAGTGCCTCGTGGGTACGCTTTCCGTCAGGGTCATAGAAGTACGCCGTCCCCTCTTTTTTGTTGTTGACAAAAGGAATTTCGGCTTCTAAAATCCCGTGACGATTATAGTGTTTGACCGTCCCTTCAATATTACCGTTATGGTAGGGCGTGAGTGTTTTGAGCGTACCGTCTTCAAAATACTCTTTGCTTGTTCCTTCAGGCTCTCCTTGTTTGACATGTAAACGGACACGAACCGTGCCGTTGTCGTAATAGCTTTGAGAGAGGCCTTCTAAGATACCGTTGCGGTACGTTTTTTCAATACTGACGCTGCCGTCGGTATTGAACTGCCGCTCTGTCCCGTGTTTCTTACCGTTTTTAATAGGCACTTCGGCAATTTTCTTTCCCGATCGGTACTCTTTGACCATAGCCAGTTTCCCGTTACGGTCATATTCACGACTGAGTCCTGAGGGGAGACCGTGTTTGTACGTCACCTCAAAATAGGGCTTGCCGTTTTTGTAAAAACCTTGAGAGAGACCGTGGCGTTTACCGTTGTGAAATGCTTCTTTGAGGCGTAACTCTCCGCTTTTATAGTAAGCGTTGCGTATCTCGGCATGAAGCAGTACGCCCATTAGTAAGACTGCAATGACACCGTATTTCATCAATAGACTCTTCCTTATTCTTAGATAGCAGTGCTTAGTATAGCAACTTTTTGATACACTTCTAGTTATGAATAGCGTTTTTATTACCGATTTGGACCATACTTTTTTACGTAGCGACCTGAGTATCAGCTCGTACAGCCGAGAGATTTGGAATGCTACGGCAGCACATAACAGGCTCACTATTGCTACGGCGCGCAGTTTTAAAAAGAGCGAACAGTTTATGAAGCATTTACATGTAAATGCCCCGATGATACTGTTTGACGGCGCGTTAATTGTCTCGCAAAGCCGGCAAATTATTGAGAGTAAGTTTATTGATAAAGCGCTGGGAGATGCGGTGATTGATGTGGGTGCGGCACTGGGGATTTTTCCTTTTGTATTGGCGCTGAAAGATCTGCATCTCAACGAGATATTTCTCTACCCGACACAACGCAATCGCTATCAGCACAAGCTCTTAACGCGCTATCGTGATGACGATAATCTGTATGAATCGTCACAAATTCGCGCAACAGACAGAAACTTTAAACTGGTCTATATGGGGGAAGAGGCGGTTTTGGAAGAACTTCAAGCCTGCCTGCAGGAGCAGTTTGGCGATGCACTAAAGTATATTCTGGCGCCCGAAGCCTATATGGGGTGTTATTTTCTAACGTTATTGCATCCGTGCGCCGACAAGGCACACGGGCTCGAGGTTGTCAGTACCTACCTGGGATGTACGTTGCATGACATGACGGTTTTCGGCGACAATCTCAATGATCTGGGGATGTTTGAAAAAGCCGGTGTCTCGGTTGCGGTGCGCAATGCCCACAAAACGCTCAAAGCATGTGCGGATGTTGTGTTGGACGAGAGTAACGATGACGACGGTGTCGCCAAATATTTAGAGCGCGAGGGGCTTTGAGATGTCACAACGTTCCTCACTTTTTCCCATGGTTATTATCGGTACGCTCTTTTTTATTTTTGGTTTTGTGACGTGGCTCAACGGTTCGCTCATCCCTTTTTTAAAGATCATCTGTGAGTTGAGCGAGCTCGAAGCGCTTTTTGTCACCTTTGCTTTTTACATCGCCTATACCGTGATGGCACTGCCGATGTCATACATTCTTGAGCGCTCCGGCTACAAAAACGGCATGGCTATCGGGCTTGGTATTATGGTTGTCGGTGCCCTGCTTTTTATTCCTGCGGCACAGAGTGCCAGCTTTGCGCTCTTTTTAAGTGCACTGTTTACTTTAGGCACCGGCCTGACCATTTTGCAGACAGCTTCCAACCCGTATGTCGTACATATCGGACCCAAAGAGAGTGCTGCGATGCGCATTAGTATTATGGGCATTATCAACAAAACTGCCGGAGTGGTGGTCCCCCTTCTGTTTACCGCCATTATTTTTTCCGATATGAACGCCTTTAACCATGAAGGCCTAAGCGCTTTAGAGCGTGAAGCTCTGGCATCGCGACTGATTACGCCCTACATTGTTATGGCCTTGATACTTAGTGCGCTTATTGTGTTGGTGACATATTCAAATATTCCCGAATTGATTCTTGAAGAGGAGAGCAGCTGTGATGACACACGCAGTATCTTGCACTATCCTCGTGCCGTCCTTGGCAGCATGGCGCTCTTTTTTTATGTCGGTATTGAAGTGATTGCAGGCGATACCATCGGTCTGTTCGGTCAACATTTACATGTAGAAAGCTTTACGGCACTGACCTCCTACACCATGGTTTTTATGGTAGTGGGCTATGCGCTCGGCATCGCTTTAATCCCCAAATATCTTTCGCAAGAGCGTGCGCTCGTTTTCTCTGCGCTTTGGGGTATTGTTTTTGTAGCGGGAGTACTTTTGAGTTCACCTGAGAGCACGGCTGTCTCTACGTTGCTTTGGGGCTGGAGCGGTATTGCCGTCTTACCCGACCCCGTTACTTTTGTCGCATTGTTGGGACTCTCAAATGCACTTATTTGGCCTACTGTCTGGCCCTTGGCACTTGAAGGTTTAGGCAAACAGACCGCCAAAGGGAGCGCGCTGCTCATTATGGGGATTGCCGGCGGGGCTCTGTTGCCTTTGTTGTTTGGAAAAATCGCACAGTTGAGCAGTATGCAGTATGGTTATGTTGTCGGTGCGCTCTGTTATGCGTTTATTCTTTTTTATGCTGTTAAAGGGCATAAAATCAGCCGTTGGAGCTAGGTAATGACAACGCTAAAATACCTTGAAAACGGGTTTGAGTACATTGAAGTTGTCAATGATGCCGCCCAAGCAAAAGTTGCTTTGCAGGGGGCGCATCTGTTTCACTATGCGCGTCATCACGAAGCACCGATATTATGGGTCAGTAATGCATCGGCCTTTGCAACGGGAGACGCTATTCGCGGTGGTGTACCGATCTGCTGGCCGTGGTTTGGCATGCCTGCCGATGCAATGTTGCCGCAGCACGGTTTTGCGCGTACGGCGCTTTGGACGTTTATAGGTTCCAAAGAGACCCCTGAGGTTACGGAGCTGACTTTTTGTCTCAAGAGTTCAGCAGAGACCTTAGCCATGTGGCCCTACCGCTTTGAGCTGATATACCGCATGACCATTGGTTCGGAACTAACACTTGAGCTCACTACAGCAAACTGCGACAGCAAAGCCTTTACCATCTCCCAAGCTCTTCATACGTACTTTAGTGTGTCGCACATTTCAAATATACATGTAAACGGTCTGGATACGAAGCCCTATTGGAATGCGCTTACCAATACGGAGTGCCTTCAAGAGGGCAGTATTACCGTTAATCAAGAGGTTGATCGTGTCTATCGAGATGTCAGCAATCCCGTAGTGCTTGTTGACACAAAGCGTACCGTTACCATTACCAATACGGGTTCGGCTTCGGTAGTTGTCTGGAATCCGTGGATACACAAGTGCGCGCGTATGCGTGCGATGGAGCCGACAGGTTATAAGACGATGGTCTGCATTGAAAGTGCCAATGCACGCGATGACGCCCGTACGATTAAACCTGCTCAAACGCACACGTTAACGACACGCATTGAGTGCCGTTAAACGTTCCGGTGTCCCGATATCACGCCATACGCCTTCATATAACATACCGCTAACACGTCTGTTAGTCATGGCCGTTTTGAGTAGGGGTGCCAGCGCTGTTTTGCCGTAAGGAAGATCTTTAAAAAGCTCGGTCCGATAGTACCCGATGCCGCTAAAGGTAAACTTGGGTGTGCCCTCGGTAGCTAAAATACCCTCTTTGAGTGCAAAGTCCCCCTCTTGGTGATGCTCAGGATTCGGTACGACGATGAGGTGTGCCAGGTATTGCTTGAGTGCAGTGTGTGCGTCAAATGTGTAATCACACCAGACATCACCGTTGACAACCAGAAACGCTTCGCCTAGAAGCGGCAGTGCTTTGACAATGCCGCCGGCACTCTCAAGCGCGCCTTCATCGTGTTCGTCAGAGTATAAAAGGGTGACTCCCCACTCGGAGCCGTCTCCTAAAGCTTCGGGGATTTTATGGCCTAAGTGGGCAATGTTGATGACAATGGTTTTAAAACCGCTTTGTGCGAGCTTCTCAATGTGGTAGACAATGAGCGGTTTGCCATAAACGGTGAGCAGCGGTTTTGGCACGGTGTCGCTGAGCGGTCGCATCCGTTCACCGCGACCGGCAGCTAATATCATGGCGTTCACTGTTGCTATATTCCGGTATTGCAGGCTTGAAGCTGACCGCTTGTAAAGCCGCGCTGAAACCATGCCATACGTTCTGCCGAACTGCCGTGAGTAAAGGCATCGGGTACGACGTAGCCTTGCGCCTGTTTTTGCAGCGTATCGTCACCGATGGCACTGGCGGCATTAAGCGCTTCTTGAATATCTCCGGGCTCTAAAATAGTCCCTTTCGCATTGACGTAGTGTGCCCAGATGCCGGCATAGCAGTCGGCTTGCAACTCCACTTTGACTTGTACGGCATTGGCTTGAGTGTTGCTGCGCGCCATCTGCTTGGCTTGGTGTGATTTGTTGAGCGTACCGACAAGGTTTTGGACATGATGCCCGATCTCATGAGCAATAACGTAGGCTTGGGCAAAGTCTCCCGGAGCATTGTGGCGACGGCTGAGTTCATCAAAAAAACCCAGGTCGAGATAGACTTTTTGATCGACCGGACAGTAGAACGGTCCGACCTGAGCATCGGCATAGCCGCAGGCACTTTGAACGCTACCGCGGAAAAGGACCAGTTTGGGCTCGCGATAAGCACTGCCTGCGGCGGCAAACTGTGCGTTCCAGACATCTTCGGTCTGTGCCAGTACGGCAGCGACAAAATCGGCAGCCCTGTCGTCTGCGGCAGGAGCACTAACATGTCCGCTTTGTGGCATAGCTGAAGGGGTTTCAAGAAGCGCGAGCGGATTAAACCCCATAAAGTAGGCGATGACACCGACAACAAGGACAATACGTCCAATTTTGGTGCCAATAAGCATTTTGGCGATGGGAAAAAGCAGTCGCATGCCACCGCGACCGCCGACACCGCGAACCGGACCGCGAGAGCGCATATCTTCAATGTTACCGCTTCGTCGCAGATCATCCCATTTCATCATGACTCCTTAGTGATATTTAGTAGTGTAATTTTTTGTAACAGTATAGCAAAATCACGGGTTTTTTCATACCGTTGTGCCGCTTGAATGAGGTAGTGCAAGGTGAGCGGTAAATCGTTAAGATAGCCGCTTTTACCGTCGCGAAGATGGAGCCGGCAGAAGATGCCAAGCACTTTAATATGGCGCTGCATTCCCGTAAAATCGAACCATCTAAGGAAGGTGGTATCATCTACAGGCAAATGTTTCATATCACGAAACTTCAGCGCCAATGCCTCAATGTTATGGGTGTCGTAGGCAATATAACAATCTTTTAGCAAGGAGACCAGGTCATAGGTAAGCGGTCCGTTCATGGCATCTTGATAGTCAATAACACCGATTTCTCCTTGTTGCGGTATCATAATATTGCGTGAATGATAATCGCGATGCACAAGGAGTCCTTGCGGCTGGGCAAGCACTTCATTGGAGATGATTTCAAATGTTTCTTTAACCGTCTGTTTCTCATCATGACTTAAATGTACATGTAAATACTTTTGTAAATACTTTTGTAAAAACCACTCGCACATCAGCTCCATCTCCCGATGTAAAAATGCTTTGTCGTACGGGGGCAATCCTTTGGCATCTGCTCGCTGCATCAGGACAATTTCTTCGATTGCTTTGGTGTAGAGGGCTTTAAAATTGCTACGGTCTAAAACGTTTAAATAGTGGGTGTTTCCAAAGTCTTCCAAGATTAAAAAACCCTCTTTGAGATTTGCATCTAAAATTTTAGGTGCTTTGACACCTGTGTGAAGCAGCCTGTCGGTCACATCAAGAAACGGTTTCAAGGACTCTTTTTCAAGGGACGAATCCATCAACATTACGGTACGCTTTCCGTGACGCAGTCGAAAATAACGTCTAAAACTGGCATCAGCCGAAGCGAGTTCAACGGTCCAGCCGCTCCATCGCGTGGTAGCGACATATGCCTTAACGGCCTGCATAGATACCTCCTAAAAGAGTGTTTTCTCTAGCACCGGTTACGGCTTTGAGATCAACCGTTTCATGATGCACGCGCTTGTATGCCAACCATGCAAAGGTCAAGGCCTCCATAAAGTCGCTGCTTACGCCGTAAGTATCGGTAGCAGTAACGTCAATATCTGCCAGGAGCTCTTTGAGTCGTTGCATCAGATAGTGGTTTTTCGCGCCGCCGCCGCAGACTAAAAGTAAGGCGATATCAAATTTATTAATCTCAGCGACTATGCTTTGTGCTGTCAGTTCCAACAGAGTCGCTTGCACATCTACCGGATTGAGAGGTTTGTTTGGGAGATGCTCCTTGAGCCACACTTCATTAAAGTATTCCCGTCCCGTACTTTTAGGAGCGCTTTGTGAAAAATAGGGTGCTTTTAAAAAGCGTTGCAGCAGTGTTGTCTCGACCGTTCCGCTTTGTGCCCATGCCCCCTCTTTGTCGTAAGCGCTATGGCGATGGTGCAATATCCACCAATCCATCAATACATTACCCGGCCCTGTGTCATAGCCTACAAGCGGATCACCTAAGACGGTAATGTTTGCCATGCCCCCGATATTTACGATACATGTATTTTTCGCAATTTTCTGAAATACAAATTGATGAAATGCCGGGGCAAACGGGGCGCCTTGGCCGCCTAAAGCAATATCTTTACTGCGAAAATCGCTAACGGTATCAATGCCCGTTTTAACCGCAACAACAGCAGCATTACCCATCTGCATGGAAAACGGATACGCGCCTGTCGGCTCATGCCACAATGTTTGACCGTGCAGCCCAATAGCTCTGACATCGTCGGAGCAGATGTTTTCAGCACGCAGCAGCGCATTGACGGCATCGCCAAAGAGAAGACCCAGACGGTGATGCAGTTCACCGAGCGTTTCCAATGTGACGTGTTTTGCGGCAATGCAAGTGAGGGCCAGATGCTGGAGTGTCGGAGGAAACGGATGGGTGTGTGAAGCGAGCAGCTCACAGGTATGCGATGTTATGCGGCATAGCACCACATCCACGCCGTCAAAACTGGTGCCGGACATGACGCCGATGTAGAGATTCACAAGCAGGCTCCATTATGGTTTGAAAGAGTTTACAAGAATATCGTTAATAAACCCTTTAAAGCCGGATGATGAGAGATGCCATTAGCGCCGTGACATCTGCATAATTCCAAACGATACCGCCGTTCCCAAAATTATCTGCCAGGCAAAATCGATATTGATGCCAAAGAGATAAGGCTGCAGTGCCAGTACGGTTATAAAGCCGCCGAGCAGTGCATACAGCACGCTTTTTTCGCTGCCGCGTCGGGTGAAAATGGCGGCACCGTAAACGCCCAGAAGCCCCGAATAGGCAAAAGCCATTACCCCCAGGGCAAAGCTTAGCAGCGGCAGATCGCTGCCATGATGCACCCCATAGCTTAGCATTGCCATGAGTGAGAGGGCGGTGGCGAATCCCAAGACACCGATGCGGGCGGCGGCAACAAAATGTGCGTCGTGTGTCTGCGGCTGAGAGCGTAGTTTCAGCGGTTTGTACAGATCTTCTACCGCTACTGATGCCATGGCACCCAAAACCGAATTGGTGCTTGAGAGCGCTGCGGCAACGGCGCCGACGGTGACTAGACCCTTCAGCCCTTCGGGCATCTCATTGAGAATGTAGTACATAAAAATAGTCACTTTCTCTCCCTGAAAACTCTGAGCTACCTCATGATGTTGGTAAAACAGATAGAGCAGCAGACCGATGGCTAAAAAAATCAGGACAACCGGGACGGTAAAAAGAACAGAGTAGTAGAGCGACCGTTTGCCCGCAGCGGCATCTCTACAGCTCAGTATCCGCTGCGTCATGTCTTGATCAAGCCCGTAGGCGGCAATATTGAGCAGCAGCCATCCCGTTAAGAGTCCAACAACCGTGAAGCTGCCTTCAGATGCAACGGTTACATGCCAATCAATGAGGCGCAGTTTCTCTTCGGCATTGAGCAGGGTAACGATAGTATTGATGTCGTAATTCAGCGTCGTATAGAGATAGACCAATACGGCAATACCCGCACCAATGTAAGTAACGGCTTGAATGATGTCGCTAAAAATGACCGATTTTACACCGCCAAAATAGGTGTATGCCAGCGCACCAACAATTAAAAAAGCAATGGCACAATTTACATGTAAAAAAGTGATGTCACCAAAGAGAATCATTGAAACGGCGAGAGCACCGATATAGAGACGCGCACCGCTGGCAAAGAGCCGTCCGATGAGAAACATGATGCCGGCATAATATTTGGCGCGCGCACCATAGCGGATCTCAAGCAGTTCGTAAACGGTTATGGCGTTAATGGCATAAAAACGGGGAATCAACACCTTGGAAACGAAAATGACTGCCAACAGTGCCGAGAGATAGAATCCAACAAAGGTGAGATCGTTTCGGTAGGAGTACTCCGGTCCGCCCAAAAAGGTAGCTGCCGATTGGGAGGTTGCCAAGACTGAAACGGCCACGGCAAGCATCGGCATGGTATTGGAGCCGACAAAGTAATCCCGTGAGTTTTTGATGGTTCCTTGAGAGAGCATGAATGAGGTAATGGCCAGCATTAAGAAATAGGCTCCAAATACAAGCCAGTCCAAGGTCGCAAAACCGCTTTGCATCAGTTCCCTTCAACAGGAGGTTGTTTGAGTTTTAAAGCAGCAACTCCCGCACGCACTTCAGACATAAACCGTTGACCCGGATCTTTTTTGATGGTCCGGTAGCCCTCATCTTGTTCCAGCCACAGTGGTGTGGACTCCATGGCACGGTACTCATGGTGACCGATGAGGTAGGTGATGTTTGGATATTTTTTCTTCAGATAGCGCACCAGGGCAATATTGGCCTGCACCTGTGCCGGAGTAAGATCCTCTTTGGTGTTGTTTTCACCACCGATATTCTCAATGCCGATACTCGAATAGTTCAGTCCAATAACATGACGTGCCATCCATGTTTCAGGCATCAGCCTGTAGATTGTGCCGTCACGATCAACCATAAAGTGTGCAGAGACGTTGAGCGCTCCGGCATGAGAAATGTCGTTGCGGTCGCTAAAGAGCGTTTCACTGTTAAGACGCTTAAAAGCTTCGTCAACGTCCATAACGGCAGTCCAGTGCAGTACAATGACTTTTGGATCAATCGTAACCGTGCTGACATTAAGGTCGTAGTGCTGCGCAATATATGATTTGGTCATGGCAATACGACGCGCTCCGAAGCGAATGGGTTTATCGATAATTGGCGGGGTTAATGTGCTGAGGAGCTTTTGGATACGTTGGTAGGAGGTATTAATTCGTGCTATGGAGATGTGACCGGCTTGAACCTGTTTGTAGACCGTGTCAATAAGCGTGCCGACATCATTATGTGCCAGCTGATTGCCAAAGAGCAGCATATCGACACCGGCGTTAATGGCAAGGGTCAGGGTCTCTTTGAGCGAATAGTGCTTGGTGATGGCGCTCATCTGAAGATCGTCACTGATAATAACGCCGTCGTAGTGCAGTTGATGGCGAAGCAGTTGCGTATTGGTTTTATATGAGAGTGTTGCAGGGTACTGTGTATCGAGTGCGGCGTTGTAGACATGTGCCGTCATAATCATATCGACGTTACCGGATTGAATGAGTTTTTTATAGGGTTCAAGCTCTATGGGGTGCCATGTCTGCGTCACATCGACAAAGCCTTTATGTGAGTCGCCCAGTGAAGAGCCGTGGCCGGGAAAGTGTTTGAGTACACTGATGACTCCGGCTTTTTTTTGTGCGTCAATGAGAATACCGGCATAACGAACAACGGTATCGGGATCTTTGCCAAATGAGCGCTCAAGTGCATAGATTACTTTGTTCTTAGGGTTTCGTGCCAGATCAACCACCGGAGCAAAATTGCAGTTGATACCGCTGTCGTGCAGAGTTTTTGCAAGGGTGCCGTAGTATGTTTTGGCATCTTGTTGCGTCATTGCGGCAACAGCAGCGGCGCTGGGCGTGGCTTCAAATCCGTAATCGGGTTTGAGCCGTGCTACCTTGCCGCCCTCTTGGTCAACACCAATAAGCAGTGTTCGCGGCGCAATGCGTTGAAGTTGTTGCGTGAGTCTGCGCAGCTGTGACGGATTGAGAATGTTTTTGGTGCGGTTTGATTCGTGAAAATCTCTATCGAACAGAATGACGCCGCCAAGAGCATAGTGTTGAAGGTCATGGGCAATACCGCTCGCTTTTGTAATGGAATCTGCATCAAATCCTATAACAAACATGGCGGCAATTTTTTGTTTGAGAGGGATGTCGTTTGGAGCGGCCGATAACGGCAGTACCATGAGCAGTATTAGCAGAGTTGTTTTAAAAAGAGTCACGCAGAAGCTCCTGGGAAATGGTAAGGGGTATTTTACAATAAAAGCGCATACTTGTGTGATGTACGCAACAATATAAGTGAAATTGGCTATAATTCGCGCAATGATTTACATGTAAGGAATTTTGAATGGGACAGACTATTACGGAGAAGATCTTTTCAGAACATGTCGGACGGAAGGTGTATGCCGGCGAGATTGTTCGTTCCCCCATTGATATGGTTATCGGTAATGATATTACGACCCCTATTTCGATTAAAGCATTTGAAGAGAGCGGTGCTACGACGCTGGCCAACCCCGATGGCTTTTCCATTGTACTGGATCACTTTATTCCCGCCAAAGACATTGCTTCGGCCAATCAGGCGCGGATAAGTCGTGATTTTGCTAAAAAGCACCGATTGAAAAACTTTTTTGATGAAAAAGATATGGGAATTGAGCATGCGCTGCTTCCTGAGAAGGGGTTGATTGTTCCGGGTGATGTCATTATCGGTGCCGATTCGCATACCTGTACCCACGGTGCCTTGGGCGCTTTTTCTACCGGTATGGGTTCAACCGATCTGGCCTTTGCCATGATAACCGGCGGCAACTGGTTTAAAGTTCCCGAGTCTATTAAAGTGGTACTTTCAGGCAAACCCGGAACGTTTACGACGGGTAAAGATATTATTTTGGAGATTATTCGCCGTATCGGAGTGGACGGCGCACTTTACCAGACATTGGAATTTACCGGAAGCACCTTGGAGTATTTGAGTATGGATGACCGTTTCAGTATGTGCAATATGGCCATTGAAGCAGGGGCAAAAAGCGGTATTGTCGCCTACGATGCAACAACAAAAGCTTTTCTGGAAGATAAGCCGCTGGCGCGTGAACCTAAAATATGCTACTCCGATGCCGATGCCACATACGTTCAGACCCTTGAGATTGATGTTGCCGCACTGGAACCGGTGATTGCCTATCCGTTTTTACCGAGTAACGGTCATGCCCTCTCCGAGGCGGTGGCAGACAATATTAAGATCGATCAGGCGTTTATCGGCAGTTGTACCAACGGACGTCTGTCCGACCTTAAGATTGCCGCAGAAATTCTTAAAGACAAGAAGGTGCATGACGATGTTCGTCTGATTGTCACACCCGGAACACAACAGATTTTGCGTGAGGCCAACAAGCGGGGCTATATTGATATTATTGTGGATGCGGGAGGGGTTGTTTCTAACCCGACGTGCGGTGCCTGCTTGGGGGGTTATATGGGTATTTTAGGCGATAATGAAGTGGCTATTTCTACCACGAACCGTAACTTTGTCGGGCGCATGGGCAGTCGAAGCTCCAAGGTCTATCTGGCAAACTCCGCCGTAGCGGCGGCTTCGGCAATTGCCGGAAAGATTACTGCACCGACACTTTAGTGCCTGTTTGATGAACCTACTCTTTCCCGTTGCGGTGATACTCTTTTTTGCCGCCGTGCACTACTGGAGTTACGCAAGGGTAGTGCGACACTTGCATGTCGGCACAGTGCTGCGACGCTTGTTGTATGCATTGCTGCTGTTGAATATGCTCTGCGTGATCGGCTATATTGCCAGTCGTTATGCGTTCAGTCCTCCTAAAGCACTCTATTTTGTCTTGTCGCTGAGTATCGGAACGGGGTTTGTACTGCTGGTGGTGACGGCGGCGTACGAACTTTTGCGCTGGATGCAACGATTGACACCGTTTCAGGAAGAAAAGCGTGCTTTTTTCAAGCGAAGCAGCGATATGGGATTTATGGCGCTCGGGGGCGCTTATATGGGCGGCGGTATTTATGAGGGCGCTAAAGAGCCGGTGGTGAAGCATGTTGATGTGGTACAACATCGCTTCAACGCTCGAAGCTATAGGATTGTTCAGATCAGTGATATGCATATCGGCGGACTGATTGATCAGGCGTTTGTGGCTCAAAGTGTACGTGTTGTCAATGCGCTCAAGCCCGATATTGTAGCCATTACGGGAGACTTGAGCGATGCACATATATCGGTGGTAGAAGCAGCCGTTAATGAACTGGGTAATCTTAAGAGCCGCATCGGTACTTACTATGTGCCGGGAAACCATGAGTATTTTCACGATATTGATGCAACGCTGAGGCATCTGCAGTCATTGGGCATTCATCTCCTTGGGAACCGTGCTCTAAAAGTCGAAGATTTTTACATTGCCGGAGTGTATGACCTTTTTGGGTATCGTGTGGATCATCACATGCCTGATATTACTGCGGCAATGCATGCAATTCCCAAAGATGCACCCTCCCTGTTGCTGGCACATCAACCCAAATTTATACAGCATTTGGAAGGGTATACGCCCTCGCTCATCTTAAGCGGACATACGCATGGCGGACAAATCTGGCCGTTTGAGTATGCCGTACGTCTGGTGCAGCCTTATGTAAAAGGATTGCATGCTTTAGGTGACAACCGTCATATTTATGTCAACAGCGGCATTGGATTTTGGGGGCCGGCAATGCGGTTGGGATCACAAGCCGAAATTACATGTATTTCGTGGTCATAGCGTCGTGCTTCCTAAGAGATACAGCAGCAGTGAGGGAGTGGGAGTCAGAAGCGTTGCAGGGAGCGGATCGGGACGCGCCAATGCTCCGGTGTAGCTTTCGATCCATTCAATATAGTGTTGGACTTTGGTATAGATGCCGGGATAGCCCGGTTGTGCACATCCGTCGCCCCAGCTGACAATCCCGCTTTGTACCCACTGCCCATTTGCATAGTTAATAAGGGGACCGCCGCTGTCGCCTTGGCATGAATCTTTGCCGCCTTGCATATAGCCGGCACAGATCATATGTTGTGTCAATGCACCGTCGTAAGAGGCGTTGCACTCATCAAAGTCGACGATGGGCGCGCATACCTCTTTTAAGCGCGGTGACACTATGCCGGTGCCGGCTGTCGT
This sequence comes from Helicobacteraceae bacterium, assembly GCA_026988515.1. Taxonomy (GTDB): domain Bacteria; phylum Campylobacterota; class Campylobacteria; order Campylobacterales; family Sulfurimonadaceae; genus QNZR01. The sequence continues at coordinate 26,131 of JALSLA010000048.1, forward strand.
CGTGCCCCATCCGGCAACCCAGCTTTCCACGCCTTTTGCAAGCGTAGCGGTACGATCGAGTACAACCGGAGTGATATCTGTTACCGGATTGACAAGTTCAAAGAGCAGCAGGTCATTATCGTGGGAGCGTTCATCATAATCGGGATGGACGATCACACGTTTAATGGCATGGGCATGCTGATTGGCAAGGAGATAGCTTCCGACATTGACGGTATCGAGATCGCTGAGCGGATCCATCCAGCAGTGCGCGGCACTCAACACCCAGGTAGGCGCAATAAGAGTGCCGCCGCAGTTATGCTCATTGTCATAACGGTAAGAGACTGTAAACGCCCACTTATCGCTACTGTCCTTGACGTCCGAACCATTAATAATACGGGTCTGTGCGGCATTAATAGTGAATGTGAGCAACAGAAAAAGTAAAATTTTTAGATACACCTGTTTTTCTTTATGAATTATTTTTATTAAATATCATACCCTGCAACAGCTTAAAGAAGGATGATGCAAGCTATTGGCTATAATACAATAGGTATCGGCAAAAGGTCGAATATTTGTAAAGAGCGAGGCAGAAGCGATGGTAGCAATGCACTGTGTGATATTTGCAGGCGGCAAGGGCTCGCGCATGGGACGTGATAAAGCACTGTTGCCCTTTGGCGGGTACGATACGCTAGTGCAGTACCAGTATGTGCGTCTTAAAGAGATCTTTGAACAGGTCAGCATTTCAACAAAAGAGCCTGCCACGATACCCTTTGTGTCTCCTATTATAGAAGACAATGCTTCCAAGGAACTCTATGCCCCTACAGCAGGGTTTTGTGCTATGTTTGAATCCAGTGCGCAGGAGCGTTTTTTTGTATTGAGCGTGGATGCACCGTTTGTCGGATTTGCAGAAATTCAAAAACTTGTCGAAAAGGATCGAAATGAATATGATGCAACCATTGCCAAAACAGCCGGCGGTATCCATCCGATGTGCGGAATTTACCATCGAAGTTTACATGTAAAATTTCAAAAGATGGCAGCTTCGGGAAGACACCGTCTGGGAGCATTGTTGCAAGAGTCACACACCTGCTTTGTCGATTTTGACACGGAGGCGGCTTTTGTGAATATGAACTATCGGCATGAGTATGAATCAGCACT
>JALSLA010000049.1 GCA_026988515.1 Helicobacteraceae bacterium
GTATGAAAAATTAATGATTGTAACAAGAGTGGTGGACAGGGTGGGATTCGAACCCACGGAGGTATGACCCTCGCCGGTTTTCAAGACCGGTGCATTCAACCAGGCTCTGCCACCTGTCCGCGTACGAAGTACTTAACATCATTGGAGGCGCCACCCAGATTTGAACTGGGGATAGAAGCTTTGCAGGCTCCGGCCTTACCACTTGGCGATGGCGCCGTAGATGTGATGGTGCCCGGAGCCGGACTTGAACCGGCACAGTGTTACCACCGAGGGATTTTAAGTCCCTTGCGTCTACCAATTTCGCCATCCGGGCACAAATTAAATACCTCAGTCAAAACATACACTTTTAAGAATATTTTGACTGAGATATATATGGAGCGGGAAACGAGGTTCGAACTCGCGACCCCGACCTTGGCAAGGTCGTGCTCTACCACTGAGCTATTCCCGCATAACAAGCATATATCTTGTTTTGAGGTGGAAGTATAGCTAAAAATGGTGTTCATGTAAAGCATTTTTTTTATAAATTGGCTATAATCGTGCAATTATTTAAGATTGAAACGAAGGACGTTCATGCGAAGCGACATTATTAAACGCGGATTTGACAAAACTCCCCACCGCTCTCTTTTGCGGGCAACAGGTCTCAAAGACGAGGATTTTGACAAACCTTTTATTGGGGTGGCAAACTCTCATATCGACATTATTCCGGGGCATTTTTTCTTGCAGGAGTACGGACGTATTGTTAAAGAAGCGATTCGAGAAGCCGGCGGCGTACCGTTTGAATTTAATACAATCGGTGTTGATGACGGTATTGCCATGGGGCATGAGGGAATGCTCTATTCGTTACCTTCACGTGAAATTATTGCCGACTCTATTGAGACGGTGATGAATGCGCATCAGCTTGACGGACTCATCTGTATTCCCAACTGCGACAAGATTGTTCCAGGCATGCTCATGGGTGCGTTACGGGTGAATGTTCCGACTATTTTTGTCTCCGGCGGTCCGATGCAAGCGGGCCACAAAAAAGACGGCACGCCCATTGATCTGGCAACGGCATTTGAGGCGGTTGGTGAACATGCCGAAGGCAAAATGAGTGATGACGAACTCTATGAAATTGAGTGTGAGGCTTGCCCGAGCGGCGGGTCATGTTCGGGAATGTTTACGGCAAACTCAATGAACACTTTGTGCGAAGCTATGGGGATAGCCCTACCGGGTAACGGTACGGTTCTGGCAATGACGCCGGAGCGCATCGAGATGGTAAAAACTGCGGCACGACGTATTGTTCAGATGCTTAAAGATGATGATGCATCGCGTTGGAATATGCGCAATATTGTCAATGAAAAAGCCATTCATAACGCTTTTGTTATCGATATGGCAATGGGAGGCAGTTCCAATACGGTGCTGCACATGCTCTCTATCGCCCAAGAAGCAGAGGTTGACTTTAACATTGAGAAGATCAATGCGATCTCTCAAAAAGTAGCACATATTGCCAAGATTTCGCCGTCATTAACAACCGTTCATATGGAAGATATTAACCGTGCCGGCGGGGTCAATGCGGTTATGAAAGAGGTAAGCCGTCGCGGCGGCATTTTACATGTAGATGCGTTGATGGTTACCGGAGAGACTCTGGGCGAGCGTATTGCCGATGCCAACATTGAAGATACGTCCATTATTCACACCAATGAAAACGCCTTCTCTCAAGTGGGTGGGCTCTCTATTCTTTTTGGAAATTTGGCACAAGAGGGTGCCGTCGTAAAGACGGCCGGAATCGATGCCAGTATGCGCCGTTTTACAGGTAGCGCCGTCTGTTTTAACTCGCAGCAAGAGGCAATTGCCGGTATTGTCGGGCATCGGGTCAAAGCGGGTGATGTCGTTGTCATTCGTTACGAAGGTCCCAAAGGAGGTCCCGGCATGCAGGAGATGTTGGCGCCGACGTCACTTATTATGGGGATGGGACTGGGTGAGAGTGTTGCACTCATCACCGACGGACGTTTCTCGGGTGCAACACGAGGCGCTTCTATTGGGCACGTCAGTCCTGAAGCGGCCGAAGGAGGGCTCATTGCACTTATAGAAGACGGTGATGAGATTGTACTTGATGTCGATGCCCATCTATTGCAACTCAATGTCGATGACGCGACGCTTGAGCGCCGTCGCGCGGCATGGAAGCCTGTTACAAAAGCAATTCGTTCCAAATGGCTCAAGCGATACAGTCTGCTGGTTTCGAATGCTTCACACGGCGCGGCACTGAAAACAGAACTGGAGTGCTAAGTATTTAGACGCGGTGTGTAAACTCCGGCACAATACGTTTAAGAATCGCTACCGGATCGTCACTGTGAAGCAGTGCCGCAATATCAGTATTGAGCCGGTCGATGGCGTAAGTACTCGGTGGCGCAATAAAAATGGATTCGTAAATGGTTTTTTTATCGTTTTCATCTAAAAGCAGCTCTTCGTAAAGCTTCTCTCCGGGGCGCAAACCACAAAATTCAATAGCGATCTCCTCCTCTTTCCCATACAGTTGAATCATCTGTCGGGCAAGGTTGAGAATTTTGACCGGTTCTCCCATATCTAAAATGAAGAGTTCGTTTCCTTTGGCGATAGCGGCAGCCTGTAGAACCAATTGGCAGGCTTCGGGAATGAGCATAAAGTAGCGGGTCATCTCCGGATGGGTAACCGTTACGGGACCGCCTTGCTCAATTTGTGATTTAAACTTGGGGATGACGCTGCCGCTGGAGCCCAAAACATTGCCAAAACGTACGGAGACAATTTCGCTTTGTTTTGAATGGACATTTTGCGCGTAGAGTTCGGTAACACGTTTGGTTGCTCCCATGACATTGGTCGGGCGTACCGCTTTATCGGTCGAGATAATAATGACTTTGGCAACACCGTAGGCAATGCCGAGGTCAATGACGTTTTTTGAGCCCAAAATATTATTGGTAATAGCAATATGGGGGTTGGCTTCACAGATGGGGACATGTTTGTAGGCGGCTGCATGGATAACCGTATCAATAGCATACCTTTTAAAAAGTTTCTCGAGCCCCTCTTTGTCGACGACCGACTCAAGAGACAAAACGGCATGCGGAAGCTGTTCACCGATACTGTAGAGGTTATATTCACTGTGGTCGACTAAAATGAGTTTTTTGGCGCGAAAAGCGTGACACTGCAGGGCAATTTCACTGCCGATACTGCCGCCGGCTCCGGTAATGAGTACGGTTTTGTCTGCAAGAAACGCTGCAATAGCCGTAGTATCCAGATCTTTGGGGTGGCGGGCTAAGAGATCTTCGATGGAGAGATCCTCGAGTTTTTCGTGGCGCGAACCTAAAATACGTGACATTTTAATATCGCCGATACCGGCTGCATTGAGTCGTGCCACCAGCTGTTTGAGCTCTTTTTGGGAGAGTTCGCTTGTGACAATAGCCGCATGAATACCATAGGAAGAAGCGAGCCGTTCAATGGCTGAAGAGTCGTAGACACGTATGTTGTTAATAAAGCTGTTGACCGACTCCTGTTCCTCATGAGTATAGGCAATGATACCCAGCGGAGCATAATCAATCTCTTTGTTTGACGTACTGCGAATGACCGAAGCTGTTTTGTTGTTGACACCGATAATAAGGACGGGGTTGGAAGATTCGCTGCGGATCTGTTCTAAGACGATGCGTTTGGAGAGTCGCAATGAGCCCAGCAGTACCAAAGAGAGAATAAAATCAATAATAATCGCGCTGCGCGGTACGGGTTGAAGCCACGACGGAAACAGAAGGTAGATAAGAAAAAAAGCACTTGTTGCGGTCAAGAGCGCCAAAAAGAGGCGTTTCATATCACTCAATGCAAAGAAGCGCCATGAGATGTAATAGATTCGAAAAATGGCAATAAAAAAAAGCTTAAGAGTGAGCAGCAGCAACAATACATGTAAAAAATTGGCTTGATGGTCCGGCGGGATCATAAAGTCAAAACGCAGCGAATAGGCAAAATGCAGCGAAAGATAGATTAGGATGATGTCGCTGATAACAAAAAAGAGAAGTCGTTTGGTTTTACCGGTGTGAAACAGCGTCACGTAAAGGCCTTTTTGCGGTCAATTATGTTGAGTATTATAGCAAATAGCAGGCCGGCAATCAGAAAAACGATTCCGTAGTAATGCGCATTAACAAGCCATAACAATAAAAGAATTACGGCATTATAGCGCATCAGCAGTAAGACAACTTCGCTATGAGAGAGTCCCCACTGATGCAGTCGCTGATACATATGTTTTTTATGGGCCGTCCAGATACGTTCCTTATTGCGCAAACGTCGCAATAGCGTAATGGTCGCGTCAAATAAAAAAAGCGAGACTAAGACAATCCAGCCCAAAAAATGCTCATTGGCACTGTCGTTTAATGCAAATACGGCAATGACAAAGCCGATAGGCGCACTGCCGACATCACCCATAAAAATGGACGCTTTATGCCAATTAAACAGAAGAAATCCGGCAGTAGCAGCAGCTAAGAGAAGGATGGGTGTCGTACCAAAAAGAAGATAGGCCCCCAGTGCTACAAAAATAGTTTCGCTGGCAGCATAGCCGTCTATGCCGTCAAGAAAATTAAATAAATTGGTAAACCACAAGAGTAAGAGCAGTGCTAAAATATTCAGCCAGAAGCCGTGCAGCTCTATAAACCCTAAGTTTACCGTAGAGACGCCGCCGAGTGCCGTCAGTGCCAAGAGGGCACACAGAAACTGTACGATAAATCGAAATCGGGCGCTCTGAGGACGGATGTCATCGAGCAGACTGACTGCTACAAGGGGCAGGGCGGCAAAGAGGGCGCCAAAGAGAGTGCTGGAGAGTTGCTCCGTAAAAAAAAGATAGCTGATTGCGGCAAAAAAGGTTACCATGATCGCGAGTCCGCCGCCTCGTGGTGTAGCCACGGTGTGGGAGCTGCGTTCGTTAGGCATGTCAAGCAGGGCATGCTTGAGAGCTGCTTGTCGCATCAGCAATGTGAGCACGGCACTGGCAATAAAGACGGCAATCAGCAACATGAATTAAATTTTAAGCCTGTAGATTTTAGCGTAAGGATCGGAGCTGACCAGTTCAAAAAGTTCGGTGTCGTACTTTTCAAAGACAAACATCTGAATGTAGGTAGAGTTGAGCATTTCGTCGTCTACAAGCAAAAAACGACTGTAGTTTGCCAGGTAGATAACTGAAATACCGCCCATTGGTGAAACCTGCTGGATATCAATCTCAGGTTTTCCGGCTTCTTGGTTGGTGACGGTATAGAAGGCCTTAATGGGAGTCTTTCGTGCACCGAGTTGTAACTGACCCTCTTGTTTTAAAATAGAGATACGATTGCCCAAGTGAATCGCCTGCGGTGTATCTTGAAAGCGTTCTGCATTGTAGAAAAACGGGCGAGCTTTTGATGCTCCGGTCTCTAAGTCGATACTGCTAAACACTTTGACGGTAGGAAAAATACCCAGCATGCGCAAGGGAAGATAGAGATAGATGTCGACTGTTTTCTTGGGCAGCGTGACATCACCGTAGCGCAGGTTTTCCAAATATCCGGCGACATTCACCTGGTCGTCTTGGTGATTTTTAAAGAGGGTATCGGCAATAATGTCGTAATCGGAAGCAATATAGGTCTCTACGGCGATACGGCTGAGTCGTGCTGCTTCAAGCGGCGATGTCGTACTGAGAATTTCAGAAACAATAAAGTTGTCGTGGTTGTGTTTACCACCGTCAATGAGTGTATTGAGGCCGGTATAGTACCATAGCGGATAGCCGTAATCCCACCAGGTAATGATATAGTCTTTGGGTGATGCCCCTTCTTTGAAGGCGTTTAGGCTTGCTACCTCCTGATGGCTGAAGACGGTCGGAACTTTATAGCCGATGATGTGGGTAATATTGGGGTAGAGCATGAGTGCCGTAAGCAGCGAAATCAGGGCATATTTTATTTTGGTATTGGCAATCAAACTGCTGAGAACATAGAAAAAGTAGACGGCACCGATGGCAGCAATGGGAACGGCATAGACGGTAAAACGCAGACCGCCCCACAGCGAAAAAATGCCGATACCGATAAGCGGTAACGCCAAAATAAAAGGCCGATACCGAAGTACCAGCAGCAGATAACCGACGAGACTCACCAATACGCCGAGCGTCGAGCCGCTGATGCGGTTTGCCATCACTTCAAAAGGGATACGCCCGGCTTCGCGAACCGTCTGTTTGACCTGATAAAATTTCAGCCCTTCTTCGTCAAAACCGCGCACGGAATAACTGTATACTTTAGACCAGATAACACCGAAAATATTACCAAAAAGTATGAAAAAGGCAAAGGCGGCAATAGCCAGATAGGTGAGGTTTTTGCCTCTGATAACATCGCGTTTTAAAATGAAGAACGCTCCTAAAATAAGCGCCAGTTTAAGCAGATAAAATACCGGTGTCAGTCCGATAGAGATTAGAATAATTGATTTTGGGGTAAAAGTGTCGTTGCGGTGAAATAGAAGCATGTAGGCAATATAGATAAGACCCATTCCGTAAACAACAGCACGTCCGGCATCGTACAAAAACGGATAGATAAAGATCATTAACGAGGCGTAGAGCGCGGTGTTGAGTTTCTCCGTTTTAATGGAGGCGATCAGAAAGTAAAGAATAAACATAGGTGCCATGGCGGCGAACATGTCAGTATCGTAGTAGCCGACCATGGTACGGTTGTAGTAGCTCCATGCAATTGCGCCGATCAGTGCGGCAAAAAAACCGAATGCCGTAGCATTGTAGAGGCGTCCGAGTAGAATAATGGGAATAACAAGCAGGCTCGAAACGAAGGCCGGAAGGTAGAGAATAACGGTGTTCAGATCAAACGGGGTCAGTTTGACAATCCATGTAGTAAAAAAGGTGAGACCGTACGCCAAGAGATCGGGGACACGCGGATTGAATTGATGCATGCCTTCAAGAGCCTTTTGTGCGCCGCTGGCAAAAAAGTAGCCGTCGTTGGTGTTGATCATGAGTTGATCTTCCCATATAAACGCAGGATTGCCGCTAAACTGATAGACCCAGATTAGGCGCATGGCGACACTAAAGAGAAAGGCAAGGGCAATGAGAACGAGTAACTGTCTTGTAGAGATATGTTCATGAGGAAGTTGTAAACCCAATAGAGATCCTTATTTACATGTAAATTTTAAAACAGCGCACTATAGCGTTGTGCCAATGCACGGTAGCTATGATGCTCCACTACGTAAGTGCGAGCCCGTTCACCCAAAAGACGGCGCTCTTGCTCATTCATGGCATAGAGCGTCATTACGGCATCGGCAATCGCCTGAGGATTTTCAGGCGCTACACTGATACCGCAAGCGGCATCGGCTATCGGGTCGTTTCCCGCTTCAACGGAATGAAGAATCGGTTTTTGGGCATACATATAATCAAACAGCTTGTTTGCCGAAATGCCGAACCGGTAGAGCGGATAGCGGTGCCAACCGATATAGCACACATCAAAATATTGTAACATAGACGGTACCTGTGTTTTTGCAATTGCCTCAATAAAAGTGACATTATAGAGCTGTTTTGTTTGTGCAAAGTTAATGAGTGCCTCTTTTTCGCTGCCGTTACCGACAAGAACAAAGTGAATGGCAGGAACCTCTTTAAGAAGCAAAGCGGCTTCTAAAAAATAGTCTAACGCATTGGCAATCCCTAAGGTGCCGGCATAACCGACAATAAATTTATCGCGAGGCAGCTCAGAGACAACCGAGGGTGTTAACGGTTGGGGATGTTGCAGCTCTTCAAGGTCAATACCGTTGGGGATATAGACGAACTTTTCCGGATTCAGCCCCTGAGCGACCATGTGTTCTTTTGCTTTGGGTAGCAAAGAGACGACATAATCGGCATGCCTGTAGGCAAATCGCTCAAGCCATGAGAGCAGTATTACCAGCGGGTGCGATGCCGAGATGTTACCCAGCTCAACAAGGCTTAACGGCCAGATGTCACGTACCTCAACAATGAGTTTGGCTTTAAAAAGCTTTGACCACAAATAGGCGTTGAGCACAGGAAAAAGAGACAGGGAAGAGATAATAATAACATCGGGTTTTTTGAGCGAATAGGGATTGAAAAAAAAGAGTTTCAGAGCAAACAAGAGCATGCTTAAAAGCCGTTTGGCACTTTTGGAAGCACGGTAACGAGGCAGTTTTACCCAAATATAGTCGATTGTGTCGATGCGCTCTTTGGTAAATGTTTTGGCGACTTTGGGCGGATTGGTAAACAGATGGGAAAACGATCCGGAAAAAACAGTAACATGATGATCCTGGTGTTGAAGCTCCTTGGCAAGATAGTAGCTTCGAAAATTCATACCGATATGCGGTGATCCGGCGTATTGGTTGATGATCCAGACAGTTTTTGGCATCAGATTGTACCCAATCGTTTTTTTAAATTATGATTATAGTCATGAGCAAAGAAGTAGCTGTTCATCTCTTTTGCAATTCTTTTTTCTTTGGTGATGCATTGAATCATTTCTTCGGGTGTCGCAATAAAATAAGCATCTTTTTTGTCTTGTAAAATATTTTGAAAATGCTTTACAGACATATCGTTTATATTAATTAACACATTGATGACATCAAACCTTGTCGCTTCTAACGCACAGGTAGAATAGACGGTGGCATGAACATCGGCTACCTGCACTAATGTGTAGAAGTCATACTCTTTGGTGAGTATAATATTTTCATAATCATGAAACATTGTACTATAACCTTCATTATAAGTTCTTGGTAAAAAAATAAATAAATTATCATGCGACAGCCTTGCTGTCTGTTTTACAAATGCAATCAATTGATTTTCTACGGTAACTTGTGAGGTAATTACAATGATCTTTTTATACGGTTTTATCAGCAGTTGTTTTCGCAACAGTTTTTTCTGTTCCGCGTCAACTTTATGGGTTGCATATTCTAATAGCCAGTTTCCCAGGGGTATGCGTTCTGTATGTTTGAAGAGGGTTGATGCAGATAACGTATCTGCGTCAAACTGTCCAAAAGTAAAAAGAGTGTCAGGAAAATATTCTTTGTTGAGTGCAAGAGACGAATGGTATGCAAGATGTTTGTCCCCAATAAGACCATGCTGAATCTCAATGACCGGAATACCCAGTTTATGGGCTGCAAATATAACATCGATGTAGGAGTAGTAGCACACTACATAGATCTGCTTAGGTCTCCACAGTTTTAGCAAGGCCATAAAAACAGCAGTATTGGCTATAAACTCTTTGATATCTTTTTGGTAATTGACACGTATATTAAACTGTGTGTTAATGGCATTAAAATCGGCGATGTCGGGAACTTTGATGAACTTTGAGAGAAGTAAGCCTACAATCTTAATGCCAATATGAGAAACAACATGTTTGGTATGCATTGTATCTCTTTTGTGGTGCGAGTCATTGGTTAGTTCTACGGTGCAGGCGTTGTTTTGTCCGATACAATCTGAAATGGGGTCTGTAAACCTGTCGTAGTATGTCCCATTAAGAAGTTTTCTATTGATTGTATGCGAAAAAAGAACTGTGTCGTAGCGTCTAAACAAAGAGCTGAAACCATAAAATATATTTTTAACAAGCGCCATGCTTCGTTTGGATTCGGCTTGAGAATCGGATATATTGGCTAAAAGATGATGCCGGTATTTGTTTCTTACAATGCTCCATAGCTGGTAGCCGTTAAATTTTAAATCTTGCAGGTGCGTATTGGCTTCTATTGCTCTAAACAGTTGTAAATGATTCATGTTACGCTCATGTCGATTTTAGCCACGGCATCTGGAAATTTATTTTTTGATACCAAAACACTAAGACAGCGCTTACAGAAAAGGCAAGAATTGTTGCATAGGCTGCACCAATCGCTCCAAATTGCGCAATAAAAATATAATTAAAAATCAGGTTTAAAACAGCAGCAGTCATGGTACTGAAAGCCAAAAAAGAGGTTTTGCTGATATGGACCAAATAGGGAAAAAATATTTTATATACTCCGTGTACGGCATATCCTAGCGAAATCCATAAAATGTACTCATGGGCACCGTAAAACGTTTCATCTACAAAATAAGGCAAAACGGTCTCACTTAGTAAGGATATAAGCAGCGCCAATATAAATACCCCTATAATGTAAATATAAGTATATTTTACTATTTTTTTCTTTTTACTGTCTGTTGGTTCTGCTAAATTTTTGAAGAACCACGGAGACCATGCTTTTATAAAGGCATCGGTAAAAAGCATGACTACCATTCCAAACATATACCCGACACTATAAATTCCGACAGCTTCCAAGCTTATCATCCGTTCTATAAATATTCTGTCGCTCATGGTAATGATTACGGCACCTAAGACATGCGGAATCAGCGGTAATGAAACGGCTAAGAGCGATTTTATTTTAGAAACATCAACCCTTACATTAATATAGCCTCTTTTATACATGTAAACAGTGCCGATAATAAAAAATAAAAAATATCCGGCGAATATGCCGATGATTTGTGAATGCCAACCGAAATTAAAAAACAGCAAAAACAACAGGGTTACTGACATATTTACCAGGGTATTTGAAATTTCGAAAATACCATAGGTGTAAGCTTTCCCCTCATTTCTTAAGATGCTTATATTGATATTGTTTACCATCATCATGATGCTAATTATTGGAATGGCCAATAGCCAATCGGATTCAATGGAAAATACAGTATCAAAAAATTGTATGCCGATTACCGTAAGAAAGAAATAGACTGTACAAGAAATTGAGACGATAAACAACATGTTTCCAATGTAGAGAGCCATCTCTTGTTTTGGTACTTCAAAAAAGTTTTTTGAGACGTTTATATGGATATTCATGCCAATAAAGGCACCATAGAGCGTGATTAATATCATATAGATTGAGAGCGCGCCATATTCTTGCGGCGATAAATATTTTGTCATGACGGGAAGCAGTAAAAAAGGGATAAGTTTATTTAAAATGCTGCTCCCTAAATAGATTACAGAGTTTTTAATGACGTGCATGGTAACTGTTCACTCCATAACATTAACGATCTCGTTTCACTCGCAAAAAGACCGGAAATCTCGGTTTGCCGTATTGGGTCAATTCTTGATATTTAAACGTCACTACGGTACCGATTTTAGGTGGATTACGGCGCAATGCTTCACTGAGACCACTGCCTATTTTAAACAGTGTTCCGGAGTTCATTTTACATGTAAATGAACCCAGCACTCCTCGATATTTCCCCTTGCCGTTGTTGTACCCGACAATCTCGCACTCCGCATCATGAAAGGTTTTGACTTTGAGTGCTTTGTGGGTGCGTCGGGCAATATAGGGTGCATTGGGGTCGCGTACAACGACGCCTTCACCGCCTTTGGCCTCAATCGCTTTAAGATAGGCGTACAGATGATTCTTATCCGTGACTTTAATGTGAGGAATGCATTTAAGGTAGCGGTGTTCATACGGGCGTACCCGCGCTAACCGCTGGGCTAAAGTGCCTTTGGCATGGGGCACTTCAAAAATATAGTGGGTTATCTCCCGCCACTGGTCACTCGGCTTGTTGTCGCGAACGATTGCGGCAGTGTGTTCAAATTGTTTTCGTCCGATCCAGAGCTCGCCATCAACGGCAAAAGGCGGGTAAGCGGCGGTAAACCATGAGGGTGCATGAATGATATTGCCGTTTCGAGTCAGCAGTTGCGTACCGTCCCAGTAGGCACGAATACCGTCCAGCTTTTCACTCATTACCCAACCGCTGATATTATGGTCATTATAGGTTTGTAGAAGCATTAACGAAGGTTTTTGGGCACTTAAGAGCAGCGGTATCAGAAGCAGTAGCAGTTTCATCATAGCGCGTCGGCAATATAGGCAATCTCGTCATCACGAAGATACGGATTCATCGGTAAGCTTAGAATCTCCGTTGCTACCGTCTCACTGATGGGAAAGTCGCCTTTTTTATAGTTTAAATAGCCAAAGCACTCTTGCAGATGGAGCGGCATCGGGTAGTGTACTGCCGTGGGGATGCCCTGAGCTTTTAACTCTTTTTGTAAACGGTCTCTGTGGGCCATGCGAATGGAGTATTGAGCATAAGCCGATGTACATGCCGTTTGAACAAAGGGTGGTGTTACTTTGCCGCGCAGGGCGCTGTCATATTTTTGCGCAACTTCCTGACGTCGTTTTAAATCCTGTTCGTAGTGTGTTAATTTTACATGTAAAATTGCTGCCTGAAGGGTGTCAAGCCGTCCGCCCATTCCAATATATTTATGGTGATAGCGCCGGTCTTGACCATGTACTCTGAGCATTGCAATTTTCTGTGCGAGGGTGTCGTCATTGGTAAATACGGCGCCGCCGTCACCGAAACAACCCAAAGGCTTTGCAGGAAAGAAGCTGGTGGTTGCAATGGTACCTAGAGTGCTGTCGCATTTGCCGTTATACGTTGCACCGAAACTCTGGGCACCGTCAAGAACAATGTGGAGCCGGTGCGCCGTTGCGAGCGTATCGATAGCAGCCATATCAGGAGGCTGGCCGTAGAGGCTGACCGGCAAGATTGCTTTGGTTTTTGAGGTGATTTTTGCTTCGATCTGTGTAGGGTCAATGTTATAGGTATGCGCATCAATATCGACAAAGACGGGAGTGGCGCCAAGTAGTGCGATGCTCTCTGCTGTGGCAATAAAAGTAAATGGCGTAGTGATCACCTCGTCTCCGGGGCCAATATCCAATGCCATTAAGGCTAAAAGCAGTGCATCGGTACCCGAACTGCATGTAATGGCATGTGCCGCGCCGGTAAAGGCTTCCAGTGCCCGTTCCAGCGCCGTTACTTCCTCGCCCATAATATAGTTTGATTTACAAAGTACCGTCTGCATGGCATGGTCAATCTCTTCTTGATAGCGCCGATACTGCAACTGAAGATTGGCAAAGTCTATGGTCATGAAAGTCGCTCCAAAGAGTCGTTATTCAGGACATAACGACTCTTGTCAAAGGGGTCTGTGGCAATGCCCTCACGGTTAAAGACCAAGGTGTTTCCGGCATAGCTGACCCAGCCGATCTGTTTGGCGGGAACTCCGACAACAAGCGCATACGGCTTGACATCGCGGTTGACGACAGCACCGGAACCGATCAATGCATATTCGCCGACGGTAACCCCGCAGACAATCGTGGCATTCGCACCGACGGAACAGCCCCGTTTTAACAGGGTGGGTCTGAACTCTTTGTTTCGGACAATAAAGCTTCGCGGATTGATGACATTGGTAAAGACCACAGAGGGACCCAAAAAGACATCATCTTCTACCGTAACACCCTCATAGACAGAGACATTGTTTTGAACTTTGACACCATTGCCGATTTGTACATTTGGTCCGATCACACAGTTTTGACCCAACGAACAGTTTGTGCCAATCGTACTGCCGGAAAGAATGTGGCTAAAGTGCCATATTTTTGTACCTGAGCCAATGGTGACATTGTCGTCGACAAAGCTTGATTCATGCAGCGTATAGGGTGACATTACAAGACGACTTTTTTGCAAAACGGATGATAATCACCTTGAAGACCCTGTGGGTCAAGACGGCGAATTTCGGCGACAGTCTCAATGGAGCCGTACGCTTCATCCAATCCAAATCCGTTCCCCGATAAAATATGTTCGTAGCTTCGTGTATGCAGGTCGGTAAACCCGCCGCTGAACTCGATTGCTTCGCCATCAACCGTAATGCTGCGAAATGTTCGCTGCCCCGCTGCTTTGACCTCCTGAGGAATGTAATCGTAGTTGACACTTAAAAACCATCGGACTTTGGCATGTTGCAGTTCAAAGGTGCCGGCATTGGTATCGGGATGTTTGAGCGTAACCGTATTCTTTTTGACGTCGCCAAAGATCCATGTGAGCATATCAAAAAAGTGAACCCCGATGTTAGAAGCAATACCGCCGGACTTGCTCGCGTCACCTTTCCAGCTGGTAAAATACCATTTGCCGCGTGAAGTAAGGTAGGTCAGGTCAATGGTATAAACTCTGTCTGGATGGCGTTGCAGTTCTTGGGTGACGCGTTGCTTTAGGGCAATAATACTCGGGTGCAGGCGCAATTGTAAAATGTTGTAAACCTGTTTTCCTGTCTCCTGCTCAATGATTTTAAGCTGGTCAATATTGTGCGGGTTGAGCACCAGTGGTTTTTCACAGATGGCGTCAGCACCGTTTTTGAGTGCAAAACGAATGTGGGCATCATGCAGATAGTTGGGCGACGTGATGGCTACGTACTCGATGTGTTTGTCATGCTCACGGTGCCATTTGTCTACAAAACGATCGAAACGTTCAAATTCGGTAAAAAATGAGGCATCGGGGAAATAGGAGTCAATAACACCGACGCTGTCATTGGGATCGCATGCAGCGATGAGGTCGTTTCCGGTCTCTTTGATGGCTTTCATATGGCGCGGTGCGATGTAGCCTGCGGCACCGATAAGGGCAAATCGTTTCATAGATGACTGCTTTTTGATGTATTTTAACATATTAAGCCCACAGAGTTAAAGTAAAGACGGCACCGACGTCACTGTTTTTGGCACTTAAACTGCCTTGACAATGCTCTTCGATAATGGTTTTGGACATGTACAGTCCCAAGCCCGTACCGTTTTTGATCTCTTTGGTAGAGAAGTAGGGATCAAAAATTTTGTCAATAACATCATCGTTGATACCGCCGGCATTATCGGAAACGGTAATGACAAAGGCCTGCTCTATCCGAAACGATTCAATGGTAATATACCGATTGATTTGCGTGTCGTCAAAAGCATCAATAGCATTGCTGATGAGATTGATGAGTACCTGAAGGAGTTCATTTTGAAAACTCTGAATGGGGGTTTTGAGGTTTAAATTTAAGGTGATTTCTACCGCATTGGTGCTGATAGAACTCTCCAGTACATCAATGGCTTTATGAATTACATGATCCAACACAACATCATTTTTCTCTTTATCGGGACGGAAAAAGTTTCGAAAATCATCAATCGTTTCAGAGAGCATATTTACATGCGAGTTGATACTGGTAAGTTTTTCATTCAGTACCGTATCGCTAATGGGTTCTTTGAGCATGGTTGAAAGTTTGAGGTTCTGACTAATGGCTCCAATAGTAGCCAGAGGTTGCCGCCACTGGTGTGCAATCATACTAATCATCTCTCCCATTTGTGCCATTTTTGCCTGTTGCAACATAAGCGCATCTTTTTGACGCAACTGTTTAATCCCTTCGCTAATGCGTTGCTCTTGAAGCTCCGTCTGTTTAATAAGTTCAACCTGATAGTGTTTTTGCTCGGTAATGTCTTTAAAGGTTCCTTCAATACCCGCAAAGCGGTTGGAGAGGTCATAGTAACGGTGGGCGTTTACTAAAATCCAGAGGTCATCGCCGTTTTTATGCGAGATTTTGATCTCTAAATTTTTAATATGACCCGAGTTTTTTTCAAGCATGGTAGTGAAATAATCGCGTTCGTCTTCGCTGGTAAGCAGATCAATTAAAGAGTGATCAATAAGTTCATAATTATGATACCCTAACAGCGCATAGATTGAGGGCGTTACCGCAATAAACCGGTAAGATGTGTCGGTGCGGTAAAAAGTATCTTGCATGTTGTCAAGTACGGAAGTGATCTCATTATGGGCATCGAGTGTATGTTCGTAGCTAATACGTTTGAGTTTTTCATTCAGATAGGCGAGAATGACAGCACCGAAGTAAGCGAGAATACTCTGTTGCGCCAGAGCATACGTATAGTTGTTGGGGTGCAAAATACCATCGTAGATAAAATAGGTTAGAATCAGCAAGGTTGCAAAATGCGACAACACCCACAGCAACCCTCGTTTTTCTCCCTGAAGGTAGAGGGCTATAAAAGGGAAGAGAATGACCCAGATATGACCGGTTCCCTGATAGCCGCCATTGGCAAAAATAATAAGGGTTATCATGGCCACATTGCTTAAAAAGAGTTCACTGGAGAGCAGGGTGTTTTTTGACTGTTTAAGATAGATGATATTGGCAATAAAAAACAGAGCAAAGAGGCATTCAAGCAGACCGGTGATATACGCAGCATAATACAGATGAACCATGCCAAAGCCAAACAATAAGAGAGCACTGAATCCCGAGGCGATATTAATAAAATCATGGCGTGTGGCGTCAGCACGTTTTTGAAAGTCGGTGGTTGCGTATCGATTCATTTTGTATCATTCATTCTGAAGTTTTGCCATTATAGCAGATTCGTGTAAGCACGCAAGGAGGTGCACACCAAGCAGAACGGAGCAGCCGGTTCGCTGCTGGCAGAAAGAGGCCCGCGGGCGCTAGTGAAGCATCTCCATGACTTCACAGGTCATTGGAAGCGTCCGAGCATAAGAGCCTTCGATAATCCCGGTTTTAAGGTTGATGAGCTTAACAAAAACAACCAATTCTTCGTTGGTATAGGTATAGGTTCCGGCAATGACACGCTTGACTGCTACGGTGGTTTTTCGCATATTGTCGGAATTTCTGGAGAGAATTTTCAACCCGTTACCCGATATTTTAAAATATTTGGAGACTTCGGCCTCAAGGACTTTAAAATTGTGTTTGTTAATCAGCGAGTCTTTGAGGCTGTTGGAGAGAACAAATCCGAATTTGGAGTGGTTTTCCAACGAGGTTGTATCAACAAAGTCGGTGACAAGTACCTGTTCGCCTGTTTTAAGTTTGTCGGTATTGTTCTCATCGCGATTAAACGGTGAGTTGAGAATGGCGTCGATGGCATCGTCCATGACGCCGCCGTAGTTAATGTAAACATCATAATATTGCTTGGTTGAAATTGTACTGCTGCTACAGACTTTTTTAGTGAGTGTCTGAGGGCTTAATGCCGTGCTGCATCCGCTAAAAAGGGTAAGGGCACATGCTGCGAGAGATAGGTAGATCCACTGTTTTTTCATGATCGTCTCCTTAGTTTACGCAGCCGGGTTTGTTACAACATTCGCTGGGTGTTTTACAGTCGTCTTCAACAATTTTGACAAAAAACGGTGGCTCAACGGGCGCTTTTTTGGCAGCGGGTTTGTCACAGCCTCCCATTTCACAGCAGCCTAAGAGGTTACAGTTGTCTTTGTTAGTCATGGTCAACAGTTCGCTGTTGGCCAGTTGAATATTTGAAGAGGATTGTACCGTATTGCTGTGGTCAAGCAGTCGGGTATTGACCGCAACGCCTTTGTTGTATTTGCCGTAGGTTCCGACCAATACCAATGCCGTAGCATATTTTTTAATCTCACTGGCATTGCGTTTGAGGTAAAATTCACCGTGCGGTTTTTGTAAAATAATATTTTCACCGCGGTAGTCGATGACATTGTAGCCGCGTTTGCTAATTTCACTGAGCAGTGTTTCGCTAAACAGACGACCGAAGTCCGAAGTTTCTTGAAATTTATGAACATTGACCAAAGAGGTCAAAACAATAGGTGTTGCTTTATTCTCTTTGAGAACGTTGCAGGTTAATAATTCGTCGGCAGTTTTGGCAGCCGCAGTATAAAGGTCGGTTTTTTTCCCGGCAGAGGCAACATTATAGACCGGTTGCGGGCACGTACATCCTGTTAAGCCGATGGTACCTAGAGCAACCAGCATCGATAAAAAAAGTTTCATTAAAAATCCTTAGAGTGTGAAGATAATTTGCTTATTGTATGTTTGTTTTTATTAAAAACCACTGAAACTACCCTTTTAAAACGATTTTTGAGCGATTTTATGGTTGTTTTGTTTATAATGTCACGATGCAAGTAGATAATAAAAAGTTTTACAAGGCTTCGTTGAAAAAATACGGAGCAACGGCGCAAGGACTTCATTGGAGTTCTTCTCAAACACAGCAGATACGCTTTATGCAATTAATGCAGTTGCTTCCCGAAAGCATGGAACATTATAGCATGATTGATGCCGGTTGCGGTTTTGCCGATTTTTACCTCTTTTTGCAAGAAAAAGGACGCAAGCCGTTATGCTATACCGGAGTGGATTGCATGGAAGAGATGGTTGAAGAGGCACGAAAGCGAACGCCGTGCACTATTCTCAAACGTAATATTCTGACTGACAGGTTGATTCCTGCAGATTTTTACTGCTGTAGTGGCGCTATGAATACTTTAGCCCCTTTTGAGACACAATTGTTTATTCGTCGCTGTTATGATGCGGCAACGTACGGATTTGTTTTTAACATTCTGCATGGAGTGCGAGAAGGTCGTATCTATAACTACGTACAGCGTGAGGCCGTTGAAGCGATAGCTGCAGCGTTGAATGCGACCTGCAGGATTGTAACCGGCTATCTGGATCGGGATATGAGTGTGGCGCTGTATAAACGAGACATTCTGTAATGTGTGCCATTTTTGGAATTCTTGGAGAGTACACGCCTTCGCAAGCCCGGCATGCACTCTCGCGCATGGCACACCGCGGTCCTGATTTTTGCGGTATTGTTGAAGAAGAGCAGCTTTTCTTTGCCCATTATCGTTTAAGTATTCTTGACAGGGGAACACGGGCGCACCAGCCGCTGCGACATCAAGGCGTATATGTCAGTTTTAACGGAGAGATCTACAACCATCAGGAGCTTCGAAAGAGCCTGCCATATGCCTTTGAGACACAGAGCGATGCCGAAACGGTATTGGCAGCATACCTGCACTACGGAATAGACTTTGTCCGATATTTGCGGGGGATGTTTGCCATTGCCATTGTTGAGGGTACGCGGCTCTATCTTGTGCGCGATCGTTTCGGTAAGAAACCACTCTACTATTACCACCACGCCAAAGGAGTGCATTTCGCTTCGGAGATCAAAGCGCTGACCCCTTTTTTAAAACAGACTCGGATGAATCATGATGCTCTGTTGAGCTATTTAAGCTTTTTGGCACCGTCGCCGCCCCATACATTTTACACCGGTATTGAAAAACTCGAATCGGGATGTTATGCCGTGTATGAACAGGGCGATTTGCAGATACACCGCTATTATGACCTTGTGCATGAAACACGGGTTCCTGGCAACAACACCATAGAGCAGTCAATTCGTGAATCGATAGCCTTGCGCATGTGTGCCGACGTTCCCATTGCCGCACTGCTTTCCGGCGGTATTGACAGTGCCGTTATTGCCGCCATAGCACGCGAAACAGAGCCGAATTTGAGAACATTTACCATAGGATACAAAGAGTATCGTAACTATGACGAACGGGAGCATGCCGCCTATACAGCGAACTATCTGGGTGTGAACAACTGTTCACTTGAGGTGAATCAGAACGATTTTATGCGGGCGGTGCCTTATGTATTTGAGAGTATGGATGAACCGCTGAACGATCCGGCGGCAATTCCTCTGTATCTTCTTTTTGAGAAGATCAAAGCGGAGGGCTATAAAGTTGTTTTGAGCGGTGAAGGAAGTGATGAGATCTTTTTAGGATATCGTCACTATCGCGAGTATATTGCGCTGGAATCTTTGGCAAACCTGCACAATAAAAAGTGGTTGGAGCGATACTTTCGTTCTCATTTTTCAATGAATCGGGAGTGGGAGTGGTACAAGCGGCTCTTTAGTGAGCAGCTGCTTTTTCGTACATCAGGTGAAAAATTTACCGATTTACAGCAGAACAAACTGCTACGACGTAATGTGAGAGACAACCATTCCTACAGCTATTTGCAATTGTATCGAGAGCGTTTTTTAGCCTCTGAATATGCTGATGATCCCACACGATGGTACAGCTATATAGATTTAAAACTGTTTCAAGCCGAGCATTTTTTGATGAAGCTTGACAAGATCTCTATGGCGCATTCGATTGAGGCACGAACCCCGTTTTTAGACCACGCTTTGGTAGAACAGTTGTTCACCTACGGCGCAGAGGAACGACTGGGTGCGGAAGGGACGAAACCTCTTTTAAAAACAGCAACGCAGGCCTATTTGAATGATGTGATTAGGCAACGAAAGAAAAAAGGGTTTTCTGCTCCTTACATGGAGTACCTGTGTGCTTCAGGGGAGATTACGTTAATTACCGAGGTCAACAACCAAACGGGGCTCTTTCAATCTGATGTGCTGCAGAAATATATTCAGATGGCACGGAAAGGACGGTTTAAGCACCATGTTTGGGGGCTTTATGTACTCTCTCACTGGATTAAGCGTACTTTATTGTAGTTGCGACTGTACCTCTTTTAGGAGAACTTTCATAATATCATTCATGGTGAGCAGCCCTTCAAGCTCTCCGTTAACGGTGACCAGAAGACGGGTGACTTTATAATTGACCATCATCCGTGCAGCATATTTGATATCGAGCTCTTTGGAGATCTGTACCATCGGTTTGGAGGCAATGTCGTAAACATTGAGAAGATCAATGTCGCCGTCATTGGAGAAGATGGCTTCTAAAATATTGCTGTAGGTGACAATACCGTATGCATCATGAGCATGACTTTTATTGACAATGACCGACTTGACGTTATGACGGTTCATCGCTTCAAGAAGATCACGAACTTTTGCCATGGCGGCAATAGTGACGACTTTTTCTTTGGGTTTCATGGCATCTTTGACCAGAGTCGGTTGCATGCTAGAGCTCCTCCTTTACCTGTTCTTGAAATTTTTCGAGTTGGTTTTTCGGAATACCGGCAATGTGGTCAAGCGGTATACTGACGACCAAGCCGTGACCGGAATGTTCCAGATCAAGCTCACGATTGAGTGCTTTCATCACTTTGAGCGAGATCTTTTTTTCTAAAATAAACAGCAAGACTGATTCGGATCGTTCGTAGGTAAGACCGAAAAAAGTTTTTTTTTCATTCAGTCCGATGCCGCTTCCTTTCATTAGCGTAACGCCGCCTGCACCGTGTTCTTTAGCAATATTAACGGCTTGCTCTTCGAGAGTGTCGGCGACAATGGCAATGACCATGGCAAATCTCATGTCTACTCCTTGTGTTGAGATATATTGGAAATGATACCGTATCCCAATACGGTAATCATTGGAAAAAGCGAGGCAAAAGCGATAAGACCGAAGCCGTCAATAAGCGGACTGCGTCCTTCAATATTGGTGGCAAGTCCCAGCCCCAAAGCCGCAACCAGAGGTACGGTGACCGTCGAGGTAGTTACCCCTCCGGAGTCATAGGCAATGGGTATAATATATTTGGGAGCAAATACGGTTAGAAGAATGACAATAATATACCCTGCAATGATGTAGTAGTGAATGGGATCTCCGCTAATAATACGGTATGCGCCCAGTGCAATACCCAGAGCTACACCGACGGCAACAACGCTACGCAGAATTTTTTGTTTAATAGCGCCGCCGGAGATCTCCTCAACTTTCATGGCAATGGCCAAAAGTGCCGGTTCTGCCATGGTGGTAGAAAAGCCGATGAGAAAGGCAAACAGATAGATGTAGAAGACGTTGTTTTGAGCGCTTAACTGCCGTGCCATTGCCTCGCCAATCGGAAAGAGCCCCATCTCCAGACCGACAATAAAAGCGTAGAGTCCCAAAACAACAAGCAAGATACCCGCAGAAATTTTAGGCAGATTGGGTACGGATTTTTTAATGACGCCATATTGAAAAAAGAAGATAACGGCTAAAATGGGAAGAACGTCGGTAACGACACCCAGAAGTTCTTCAAAGAGTTTGTAGAACATTGCTGCCATGCCTTCTGTCTGATGCGAGGCAGATACTGCCAAGGTACGCAACGACTCAAGTGTGGCGGTTTCGGCAAATGAATAGACATAGAGTCCGTAGAGTTGTACAAAGATCATGGGAGTGAGTGAGGCAAAAGCGATGAGACCGAACCCGTCAATGACGGGGTTTCTTCCGCGTATGCTTGCTGCCAAACCTACACCTAAAGCAGCCACCAGAGGGACGGTGACCGTTGAGGTGGTGACGCCGCCCGAGTCGTAGGCGAGCCCGACAATCTCTACCGGAACAAACGGTGTGAGTGCGACGACAATGATATACCCGCTAATGATATACAGGGCAATAGGGTGTCCCGTTAATATCCTAAATGTTCCCAGTGCAATGGCAAATCCGACTGAAAATGCCACCCAGATGCGCAGCACTAAAGCATCAATTCTTCCCTCACTGATAAGCGAGGCTTTTTGGGCAATTGCGATGAGTGCGGGTTCGGCTATGGTGGTGGCAAAGCCCATGAGAAAGGCAAAAGCCAAAAGCCATAAAACGGATCCTTTGGCGGCAAACTCGTGAGCCAGATTTTCACCGACGGGAAAAATACCGACTTCAAGACCCTGAATAAACAGCGCCAAGCCGACGGCAACAATAAAAAGTCCCACAACAATAGAGCCGAGTCCGTCGGGAATCTGCTGCAACACAATAGCTTGAAAAAAGGCAATGACAATAATAATGGGCAACAGGTCGCGAAAGGAACTTTTGAGTTGTTGGACAAAGAGATGAACTGCTTCCATGACTTCCTAAACTGATTTACATGTAAATTTTCGGTATGATTCTACCATATAGACATTGTCATAAGGATTAATAGATGGTTACTATTTGGCACAACCCGCGCTGTTCAAAGTCGAGAGAAGCGTTAGCGTATTTAGAAGCAAAGGGTATGAAGACGGAGGTCTTTAAATATTTAGACGAGCCCCTAACAACGGCAATGCTCTCAGTGTTGCTGCATCAACTCGGCATACCGGCACGTGAATTGATGCGAACGAAAGAGGCAGTATATAAGGATTTGGGATTACAAGATGTTCATGACGAAGCACAACTTATTGAGGCGATGGTAGCGAATCCACGGCTCATTGAACGTCCCGTCGTTATTTATGAAGGGCGTGCGGTAGTCGGAAGACCTTTGGAAAAGGTCGGTGAGTTGTTGGCATAAGCGCACCGCCTTCAGACGGTATGTGCTCTTTAGAGCTTATGCTCTTTTTTATACTGCATTAAAATACTGTAGGCCTCATCTTTGAGCAGCAGCTTCTCTTTTTTGAGCTTTTCAATTTCCAGATCTGTCATGGGAAGATCGCCGTTTTCGGCTTTGGTAATCTGGTCGTCAAGCGCGTTGTGTTTGTCAAAAATACGCAAAAAATGCGCATTGGCAGCCTCATTCTGTTTCATGTGTGTAATAATGTCTCGATACTCATGTAGCATGAAATAAAGTCCTTTGGTAGTGTATATGTAATGATACCATGCGTATCCCCAAAAGGTACTTATACATGTAAAATTTACTCTAAAATACGGGGTAGGGTAATGCCCTCTTGGCCCTGATATTTACCGCATTTGTCTTTGTAGCTGGTTTCGCACGGCTCGTCTCCTTGTAAAAAAAGTACCTGTGCAATCCCTTCGTTGGCGTAGATTTTTGCCGGTAAGGGTGTGGTATTGGAGATTTCAATAGTAATGTGTCCTTCAAACTCCGGTTCAAAGGGGGTGACATTGACAATAATACCACAACGGGCATAGGTTGATTTTCCCAAACAGATTGCCAGTACGTCACGCGGAATTTTAAAGTACTCTACTGTGCGTGCCAGTGCAAAGGAGTTGGGCGGCACAATGCAGATATCTCCTTTAAAATCGACAACGTTGGCATCATCAAAACATTTGGGATCGACTACGGTGGAGTTAAGGTTGGTGAAAATTTTAAATTCGTCACTGACACGAATGTCGTAGCCGTAAGAGCTTAGACCGTAGCTGACAACCCCCTGACCGACTTGATCTTCGCAAAAGGGAGAGATCATCCCCTGTTCAAGCGATACGCTCCGAATCCAGCTGTCTGCTTTTAAACCCATGATATTTCCTCGTTATAAATGGTATGCGAATTATATCACAGTGCGTTTCA
>JALSLA010000050.1 GCA_026988515.1 Helicobacteraceae bacterium
TTTAGCTCGGTGTCGGTCATTAGCAACTCATTGCGACTGAAACATATGAAGCTATAAAAAGGCGACGCGGTTGCGTCCGGAATTTTTAGCTTTGTAGAGTGCTTTATCTACCCGTTTAAGAAGTGTGGACTTTGTATCGTCCCTACGGCAAATAGCGATACCGATGCTAATGGTAATATCGGTACCAACATCAAATGTGTAGGAATTGACGGCATTTTTGAGCTTATTGGCAAAAATAATACTCTCATCTTTGCTCATATGTGCCGTGACAATAAGAAACTCTTCGCCTCCCCAGCGCATGAGAGCATCACTTTTTCGAATATGCAAGCTAATAACCTTACTGATCTCTTGAAGCACCTGATCGCCGGTATCGTGGCCGTAGGTGTCATTGATTTTCTTGAAATGGTCAATGTCAATCATGAGTACGGCAAAACTGCTTTGATAACGATGAACCCGATCAATTTCAATATCGAGTATCTCGTTGCCGCGCCTGCGGTTGGAAAGGCGGGTTAATTCATCGGTAGTTGCATACTGTTTGAGCTGCTCTTCCATTTGAATGCGTTGGGTAATGTCTTTACCTGTTGCAACAAAGTTTTGAATGATTCCGTCATCGTCAAACATTGGAGAGATTGTCAACTCTTCATAATAAAGCTGTCCGTCTTTTTTTTTGTTGGCTAAGACGTTCGAGTAGGTTTTTCCGGCTAAAATGGTTTCCCAAAGCTCTTTGTAGAAGGCATCGTCATGCTGCCCCGATTTTAAAATATTGGAAGGGTGATCGAGCAGTTCAATGTGCTTATAGCCGCTGTGTGCGACAAACGCATCGTTGACATAGGTAATTATCCCTTCCTTGTCGGTAATGCGTACCAGCTCGTCCGTCTGCTCCATTGCTTTGGCCAAGAGCTTAAGCTTTGCTTTGGTTTTTTTAATGTCGGTAACATCGGTTAGCGTACCCAGACCTGCATAGCCTCCGTTGTATTTAATGGTTTCGGTCGTAGCACGAATGTCTCGTATGACGTTGTTTTTGCTGATTACCTGTAAATCGGTATAGCGTTGAGGAAACTTTTCGCCTTGAAGGCGTCGTAGCGCCATCTGCTTGACCTGTTCGCGCATTGGCTCGGTGACCAGATCCCAAACGCTCATGGCGTAGAGCTCTTGAGCACTGTAGCCAGACATCTCAACGAGTGCTTCATTGACATAGACAATACGGTCGGTATAGATAAAAATACCGGTCGGAGAATTTTCGGAAATGGTTCGAAACTTCTCTTCACTCTGTTTGAGTTGCAGCTGCATCTCTTTGGACTCGGTAATGTCAATGAGGCTGCTGAGGTAGTGTGTGGGTTCGTTGTCTTGGTTGTATTTGATATTGGTGCGACATTCAATCCATCGGACACGTTTATCTGCCGTTAAAAGACGATAGCTCTGAATGAGTTTGTCACGGTGCTGTTGAACCGATGTTGAAAGCTCTTGGCAAACCTGTGTGTAATCTTCTGGATGAATAATGTCGCTGTAGTTGAGTTCACCGGTTAAAAAAAGTTCTTTGGCATAACCGAAAATTGAAATGTTATCGGAGACGTACTCCACTGACAACGCATCGCTGACATTCCAAAAAAAGATAATGGTCTGGCTGATATTGATAAAATCATTGACTTCAGAAGCAATTTTCAAGGATGATTTTTTATGTGACGGCTTCCCTTGATGTTTTGTCTGACATATGACGGTTTGCAACTTTTTGGTTTGTTGTTTTGAATTCATGTCAATACCGTTTCTTCAATTTTATTTATTTAGCGCTATAGTATCACAAACATTTATAAATCCAAATAGACTTTATTGGGGAAATAATATATTTTGACTCAATTTAGGGCACCTCTAAAAACCTCTTTTCCAAAAGTCTAAATCGTCCCTAACACTTTTTCAAATTTCTATTTTCAAGATTTCCACCATTTAGGTTGAAACATTGAGTAAATCTTCATCAAAAGCAGTGA
>JALSLA010000051.1 GCA_026988515.1 Helicobacteraceae bacterium
TAAACAGGTTAAAAAAAAGTTAGGATGCGGGGGCAGTTACAAAGCGCCGTGGATGGAATTTCAAGGCGAGTTGACAGAGACACTAAAAACGCTACTCAAACAGGAAGGTTTTGGATTTAAATCTTAAGTTAAGAGCCAATAGAGCAGCGCCCACAGTCCAAAAACAATCAGCCCAATCACTCCAAATACCAGAACAACCCGTACCAGAAAGAAGAGAATGAACGTTAAAAGCTTCACGGTTTGGGCGGGTAGGGTTCAATAGGAAAACTTTTTCCGATAGCATAGCGGATACCGCCGCGCAGATCTATAATATGGTAACCGTAATTTGTAGAGAGATAGTCTGCTACCATACGGGTTCGACTGCCACTGTTACAGATAAGTGCAAATGTTTTTTTGGTATCTACTTTTTGCTGCAGTGTTTTGAGAAACTGTTCTAAGTTGTAGCCCCCTTTTTCATCGAAAAACATAATAGGAATCGATCCTTTAAGCAGTCCCGTATCGCTCCATTCACCGGGAGTTCGTATATCAACAATAGGGATATTGGAATGTAATATTTTGTTGTTTAAGAAAAGGTGTTGTACGTCGGCAAAAAGCGGGGTAAGAAGCAAAATTATTGTCAGTATGAGCGGTTTCATTCAAAACTCCGTAAGATGGTATAATCACACCATTATACCAACTCTGTATTATCAAAGGTTAATAGGGTGCCCCGATCACAAAAAAAAGAGGAAAACTCTAAAAGGCTGCGCTACGTTCGAGTACTGGAGCGTTTCACACGAAGTTGTGCCAACTATCTGATGAAGTCCGAGAATCTCACCAAAGAGGGATTTGACAAAAAAGTAGATAATAACGCCAAATATCTTCATCGTGTAGAGCGCATCACACTCTATAAAGGCGAATTTAGCGAGCTTGAAGCTATTGCAGACGCTCTTTTGGCATTTCGACATTCTGATGAAGCTGTTGAAACTATTAGAAGCACTATTCTTTATGCGTTCAATCAGTTGGAAAAAAACATCAATCGCCGTAAATACAAAAAAGACAAACACGGTTCTAAAAAATTTGAAGAGTGGGAATAAACTCATTGTTTAAAATAATGTGTTAAAATATTATAAATCTTTAACAATATTGTAACTTTATTAACAAAATATTAATTCACCCGAATATTTAAAGCTAAAACTAATAGTACCGCCGTTAAAATCACACTGTAAATATAAACCAACAAGGATACAACACAATGACAAAGGTGATTTTACTCTGTGTGGCACTGGTGTACATGAGTACCGTGACACTGTATGCCAAGCACCATAAAGCATACGACCCCTGGTATGGGGCGTCTTCGTACGATGATGACGACAAGTACGATGATGACGACAAGCATGATGATGACGACAATACACAAGAGTGTAATGCGGTTTACAATCCGGGGTTTGAACAGGGCTTTGAGGGGTGGAGTGCGTCACGAAACGGTGTACGACTAAGCACCAAAGAGCATGAGGGACGCTATGCTGCTCGATACAGCAGCGGTAGTGTGGATCAGGTAGTTTCGTATTATTCCGATATTGACATCAGTCAAACCTACGTTTTTGAAGGGTATTACAAAACAAAAAACTCTCCCTACGCTACTTGGGTCGGGGTGACATATTATGACCGCTACTGGAGGGTTGTCGGTGAGGATACGCTCAAACTTAAAGAAAGTAAAAAATATAAAAAATTCTCTTTAAAAACCACACCGCCGCGCGGTACGGTACATGTAGATATTTGGGGATGGAGCAGTGCATCCAGACGGTCATACACCTATTTGGACGATATCAGTTTTCAGCCGGAATATTGCGGTGCTTCTGCCAATAACGCTCCGATTATGGAGACCATAGACAATCAGCAGGGTATTCTTAATACTGCGACAGCACTTACGATTCGCGCGACCGATGCCGATAACGACCCGTTACACTACAGTGCCGAAGGATTACCGGAAGGCTTGCATATCAACACACAAACAGGAGCCATTACGGGTGTGCCGACACAAACGGGGACTTTTGCTGTGACGGTACAGGTAGTTGACGGTAACGGCGGTAAGGATTCGCAAGCGTTTTTATGGACCATTACGCTACCGCCTAACAATGCACCGGTACTTGTAGATATTGCCGATCAACAAGGGGTAGAAGGTACGTCCGTCAATATGGTTACTAATGCGGTTGATGCCGACAACGATACTTTGACTTACAGTGCCGAAGGATTGCCTGATGGATTACATGTAAATGCTCAAACCGGAGTCATTTCAGGAACACTGTCGCAAGCGGGAACGTTTAGCGTTACCATCACTGTTGTTGACGGCAAAGGCGGCAGTGACAGCAGCAGTTTTGTATGGAATGTTACCGCAGCGCCCAATGCGGCATGTGACTATTTTCAAAATTCCGGTTTTGAACGTGGAACGTCAGGCTGGATCGTTAGCGGAGTTAATACGATAGTCAATGATGCTTATGCAGGCAGTAGTGCCATTAAGATTGCAAACGGCGGTGTGGAGCAGACAAGTCAACGCTTAACAAACGGTGCTGAGACATACCAGTTTCATGGATATTATAAAACCACGGGAAAACTTAACGGTATCTCTGTGGGTATGGTGTTTCTTGATGCCAATAAGAGTTATATCTCCAGTAAGACGCTCTATTTGCCTGAAACAGCTACTGAATATACAAAATTTATTGTCAATGCTACGGCCTCTGCCGATGTGAAGTATGTGCAAGGATGGCTTTGGGCCGATACCAACACGAGCAGTATTCTTTTAGACGATGTGTCACTAAGCAGCAGAGCCTGTTATGACTTTACGTTAGCGTCGTCATTGCCGCCGCAAGGAGTACCGATTGCCAAAGCGCCACAGTTTGTTGTGTTGGGATTTGATGACAATACTCAAGCCGAAGGGATTAACTGGGTATTGGATCTTTTTGCCGATAAATATAACCGTGACGGCTCGAAAGCCCGTGTGAGTTTTTATATGAATACGGTAAAACTCAGAGACTCTGCCGAAAACAATGCTACGGCACTGATTGCGGCGGTAAAACGTATTGCCCAGAGCTCTCATGAAATCGGCAATCATACCGACAACCATATGGTACATCTGATGAGCAGTAATCTCATTGACCAAGGCAATGCGCTTAATATGGGAGTAGGGGCTGATGCCAACGCCAGTGACGAAGAGACCTACTTTTCACGTATCAAGCAACAGAGTAAGGCGGCTTGGGAAGAGCGTATTTTAGCGGCCACGAACGATTTGGTTACCTTGGCGCAGATCGGTATTGAGACGATTCAAGGCTACCGCTCGCCATATTTGCTCTATACCTCCCCTTCGTTAAGCGTACTCAAAGAGCAAAATTTTGTTTATGACTGTTCTATAGAAGAGGGTTATGATGCTGAATTTGACGGCACCAATTTCAGATGGCCGTATCAGCTTAATGAAGGTTCACCCGGACATACTGAAAGCTGGTATGGACGTGGTGACAACAGTGAGCGTGTTGACATTAAAACCATTAAAGGGCTTTGGGAGCTTCCAAATTATGCATTGATGGTGCCGACAGATGAAGAGTGTGCTGCATATGGCATTGAGCCGGGATTTTGGAACAGACTTGTAGCACGCATTCCCTACTTGACAGATCATAAGGTAACAGGTCTTGATTATAACCTGTGGAGTATGGGCGGTATTAACCAAGCAGAGATGACGGGCATTTTAAAATACAACTTAGATCTGCGACTCAAAGGAAATCGTGCGCCGTTTATGTTTGGAACACACTCACAGTACTATACCAAGGAGTGGGCGGATGAGTATGCTCCTAATGCTACCGTCGAAGAGATGCGTGCTGCCATTAGCGAGTTTGTCGATTATGCGCTCTCCAAAGAGATCGTGAGCATTCGTCCGAGCATTGAAATTATCAAATGGTGTCAACACCCCACACCGCTACCGTAACCAAGAGATAAACAGATAGCCTTTTTGGGCTGTCTTGGTATCTCTAAATCTTTTTGTATTGCGGCCGATCTATAGGTCAAGAATATAAAAAGGGGTTGGTTTGTTTTTTGATGCATTGCTTCAACCGGCGGTTTCCATAATGAACAAACTCCCTTTCAGAGTCAAATTAATTACTTCGATTGCTATTCTTTTTTTATTCTTTGTGATTCCTTCTCGTATGACATTTCAAAATTTTGTTGAACATAAAAAGATATATAAGCAGCAGTTAACGGCACTCGCGTACAGCCGTTACATCCAATCGGTCCTGCACTCCTTGCAGGTACACCGTGGACTTGTTAACGGGTATTTACATGGAAATGATGCCTTTGAAGCAGAGATTTTGGCGAATGAAGCAGTTACAGCCAAAAGTCTTCATGAACTCATCGCATTTGACCGAAACCGGCTGGGTATTTTAAAAACAGACAAACATTTTGTAGATGTGTTAAATCAGTATGAATCGGTTAAATTTTACAGTGTTCAAGGTGATGTACAACATGATGCAGTTTTTCAGCGCCACAGTCGTATGATTGCATCTCTCATTAAGGTATTTCAACAAATTTCTACCGTCAGTTTCTTTGAAAGCAGTGATGATTTGCGTATTCACTATATTGCCAAAATGTTAGAGGATAAACTGTTGGAGCTGCAGGAAAATACGGCACAGTTGCGAGGTTTGGCAGTGGGGTACTTGGCAACGCAAGGCCTTACTAAAGAGCAAAAAAGCCATCTGTTGTCTCTATATATTAGGGTAAAAACGCTCGAAGAAATTTTGGTTGACAATCATGAGCTTTCGCATGTTACGCTCTACAACACAATAGTTCAAGAGACAACACGTGCCTCACGCCAAATAAATCATATTTTGCAGATTGTCAACGAGCATCTGATTGTAAGTGATACGCCTTCGTACGATGCCACACAATTTTTTAGAGAAGCCAGCAGTGCCCTGGAGATTCAAGCAGTGCTGTACAAGATACTTTCAAATACCTACCGTCTGTTGGTTGAGAAAAAACAGCAAGACAATGTCAAACAGTTGGGCTTTACCCTTTTAGGGTTTGCGGTTATTTTGTTGGTGGCCTTTTATGTTTTCATGGCTTTGTACCGTTCTGTTGTTTCAAGCTTGTTTAAGTTGCAGGTGGCATCACGAAAGATTGCAAAAGGCAGAACCAATATCCGTGTAGAGGCGCAGGCTGATGATGAATTGGGTGATGTTATTGTTGCTTTTAACCATATGAGTGAACGCCTTAACAAAAACATCTCATTTTTAAACGGCTATAAAATGGCGATTGATGAAAGCAGTATTGTTTCTAAAACAGACATTAAAGGAAAAATAACGTTTGTCAATAAAAAGTTTTGTGAACTTTCAGGCTATACCGAAGCGGAGCTGTTAGGCAAACCGCACAGTATCATACGTCACCCCGAGATGCCCAAAGAGCTCTTTCAAGAGCTCTGGCAGACTATTAAATCCAAGAAGATATGGCACGGTATTGTTAAAAATCGCACCAAATCGGGCGATTTTTATATTGTTGATGCAACCATTTTGCCTATTGTGGACAATAACGATCAGGTCGTTGAGTATGTGGCGGTACGGCATGATATTACCGAACTCGAAAAGAGTAAAGAGGAGATACTCAGACAAAAAAAAGACCTGCTGACGGGACTTCCCAATCGAAGCCAGCTTCTCGATGATCTTAAAACGGCAGAGAAACCTATTTTGCTCTATCTGAATATTGATGATTTCAGCAGCTTAAATGATTTTTACGGTGCAGCAATGGCCGACAGCATACTGCAACAGCTCGCCGGTCTTTTAAACAATATTGCCGCCGATACCGGCTGTAAAGCGTATCGATTGCATGGCGATGAATTTCTGCTCTATTTTGAAGAGGGATTTTTAAGTGTATCCAACTATCATGAGCAGATTGATGCCATGATGAATGATATTGAAAATACCATAGCGGATTGTGACGCTCATAATTGTGCCAGTCTTACCCTAAGTGCAGGGGTGGCACTGTATACCAGCAGTACGATTCATGAAAAACTGCTGCAATATGCCGGCATGGCTTACAAAGAGGCCAAAGCAGGGCATAAAAAGTTCTTGGTTTATCATGAGAGTATGCAAAAATCAGATTATGAAAACAATATTCAGTGGATTCAAAAAATAAAAGATGCAATTGCACAGGATCGTATTGTAACGTTCTATCAGCCTATTATTGATAATCGTACCGGCACAATCAGCAAATATGAGGCACTGGTTCGAATGATCGATGCCAACGGAAAGATCATTTCGCCGTTTTTTTTCTTGGAGATTGCCAAAAAAGCCAAACTCTACACCCAAATTACGAAAATTGTTATTGATAAAGCCTTTGCAATGTTTGAATCGTTAGAAGCGTACGCCTTTTCCATCAATATTACCATTGAAGATATTAATGATGAAGAGATCGCACAGTACATCTTTGATAAGCTTGAACGGTATGCACACTGCCACCGTGTTGTTTTTGAAATTACTGAAACCGAGGAGATAGAGAACTATTTTTTTGTCAACAAGTTCATTAAAACAATTAAAAGTTTTGGAGCAAAAGTAGCCATTGATGACTTTGGAACAGGTTATGCCAACTTTGAGCATATTATCAGTTTGGATGTTGATTTTATTAAAATAGACGGCAGTCTGATTCGAAATATTGATACCAACAAAGAGTCTCAAGCCATTGCTGAAGCTATTATTGCGTTTTCTCAAAAACTCGGTAGCAAAACCGTGGTAGAGTTTGTGCATAATGAAGCTGTTTACGAAAAAGTCAAACTGATGGGTGCCGACTATTCTCAAGGGTACTATCTGGGAGAGCCTTCTGCAATTATTGCTCAAGAAGATAATCAAAGTGCCATATAAACAAGCAAGCCCACGTGAATTTAAGATGTTAAGGTAAGTGTGGTGACCCCACGGAGACTCGAACTCCGGTAACATGGATGAAAACCATGGATCCTAACCGCTAGACGATGGGGCCACAAAACAGAGGTAATATGGTGTCCCGTGTAGGATTCGAACCTACGGCCACATCATTAAAAGTGACGTGCTCTACCAACTGAGCTAACGAGACACAAGCAAACTTGCGTTTGTGGACGGGAATTATAATCAAAGAGTAGGCCAATGTCAATACTTTATTGCCACTTTTTAGCAATTTAGGGCACTATGGGAAAAATAGGGTAGAATGGAGCGTAATGAGTTGGTTTTCTTTTGAGTATCCGTGGTTCATCCTTCTGTTTATACCGCTTCTTTATTGTCTGTATCGGTGTAAAGAGAAGCCTCTCAGCAGCTACTTCGTCCACTTGCAATGGTTGTCTCCTCAACGAGGATGGTGGCGGTGGATTGTCACACTGCTTACGCTTGCGGCACTGCTTATAGCACTGAGTTCTCCTGTATATACAGATAGACATTCCAAGCACAATAAGCAAGGACGTGATATTGTACTGGTTCTTGACGGCAGTGGAAGTATGGGTGCGTTAGGCTTTAGCAAAGAACATCGGGAAAGTCGGTTTGAGAGCTTGCAACGGCTTGCCTGCAATTTTGTACGTACACGTATCGATGACAATATCGGTGTGGTCTATTACGGAGACTTTGCGTTTATCGCTTCACCGGTGACCTACGAGAATGAAATTGTTGCCGAAATGATTGCGTACCTCAGTGATGGGATGGCGGGACAGAATACGGCTATTGGTGAAGGTCTTGCGATGAGTGTACGTGCTTTAGAGCATTCCAAAGCAGACTCTAAAGTGGTCATCCTCTTTAGTGACGGAGCGCATAACAGCGGTCGTATTGCTCCAAAAGAAGCTGTAGCATATGCACTGCGGCATCAGATCAAGATCTATACCGTCGGTATCGGGAGTGATTCTCTCGATGAAGCACTGTTGCAACACATTGCTCACAAGAGCGGCGGAACATATTTTTTTGCCGCGGATGCGGCAGCACTTCAAGCTGTTTATGATCAGATTGATGCACTGGAGCGTTCTACTATTAAAAGCAGTGCGTACCTTCGTCAAGAGTATCTCTATACCTATCCGTTAGCAGTCGCTCTGATTTTAATGTCGCTACTGCTTTATGCCCGAAAAAGGAGTGTGTAATGCTACTTGCTCCGCAATGGCTTTGGCTTATGGTACCACTGATTTACATGTATACAAAACGACCTGAATTATCGCGATACGACACGTACATGTATATTGCCATGAGCATGGTTGTTCTTGCGCTTGCACGACCGGTTTATGACCCGCACAGTATGCAGATGCCTATAGAGGGTTCGGATGTTATCATTGCACTGGACCTCTCCTACTCTATGCAGGCACAGGATATCGCACCCAATCGTCTCACTGCGGCACAACAACTTCTTGAGACTCTGGTTCGCCGTGATGTGAATGATCGTTTCGGTGTTTTGGCTTTTACTACCAATGCCATTATTCTCTCTCCGTTAACGCGGGAGAGCGAATTGCTTGTCAACTTGGTGCGCAGAATCGATACGAATATGGTGATGACGCGAGGCACCTCACTGTTGAGTGCCCTCAAACTGGCTCGGAAAATGTCACAGGCTTCCCGACCCAAAGTATTACTGTTTACCGATGGCGGAGATGCCGCTTCTTATGCCGATGTTGCAGCTTATGCAAAGGAAAATCACCTGCAAGTCAGTGTAGTTATGCTTGCTACACCATTGGGAGCGACACTGTTGCAAGAAGACGGTACACTGCTTAAAGATGCATCACATCATATTGTAGTCAGTTCTGAAAATCGTGCGGTAGAAGCCATTAGCCGTGCTACGGGCGGGGCGTATCTTGTACAGCCCGATGCCGATACATTAACAGCCCTGTTGCAATTACAATATCATGAAGATTTTAAAAGCAGAACAACGCTCATGCAGTACGGCGAGCTTTTCTATGGATGCATCGCTCTTGCACTGCTCTTTTTTATGTTGGCCCATACGTATTTAGGCAGTAGCTTTTATGCTAAGATGATGGTATTGTTGGCACTCTTTGGGATAAATACGCATGCCGGAATATTAGATACATACTATCTTTACAGAGCGCAGCAGGCATATACCCAAGAGAAATACGTGCAGGCAAGCAGTTTCTTTTTACATGTAACGAGCAGTTCGGCACGTTATAATGCTGCCGTGTCACGG
Organism: Helicobacteraceae bacterium; assembly: GCA_026988515.1. GTDB lineage: Bacteria > Campylobacterota > Campylobacteria > Campylobacterales > Sulfurimonadaceae > QNZR01. The sequence continues at coordinate 9,145 of JALSLA010000051.1, forward strand.
TATCATGCAGGAGACTATGAGGAGGCTTTGGAACTTTTTGAATCGATTCGGTCGCACCGGAACGATTTTAAAGCGAGGTTGTATTACAATATAGCAGTATGCCATATACGGTTGAAAGCATTTGCAAAAGCACGTGAAAATCTGGTGAAGTCGTTGACATTGAAGTTTGATAAGCAGGCGTATGACAATTGGCTTCATATTTACGATGCAACCGAGGCTGTTATGTCGTTGCCGCACCGGCACAAGAAGCAGCATGATGCCCTCAAGCAAGAGGCAGCGTCGCCTCACATCTCCACCGTGCAAGGAGGCTCAAATATGAATGTTACGGCAACAGCGTCGAACGGTACGGCAGAACATCAAAAACGTACAGCATCTGAATCGGTCTTCTCTTTTGCAAAAAACCGCTCAAAACTGAGCTCAAGACAATATGAGCTGATTAACAAAAGGAGTCTCCATGAAACAACTCCTTGGTAGTCTGGTGATCATGTTGATGTTTACAGAAGCGCTTGACGCGAGTTACCGTTGGAGCATTCATGCCAATAAGAGCGAGGCGGTCGTACATGAAGCGGTAGAGGTGGTGCTTCGTTGTCATTTTTCCGATACGGCGTATGGCTATTTTATTGAACTGCAACAGCTCACACATCCGGATTATGAGATTAAACTGCTCTTTGAAACCGAGGCGCAAGAGACAGGAAAGGAGTATTACGAATACCGTTATGTACTCTTTCCCAAAAAGGCCGGTGACTTGGTGCTCAATTTTCATGCATTGATGCAGCAGACTACAAAAGAGTCCATAGAAAACAGTGTCATCGGAAGAGATAATGTCGAAGACATTTCATTTGATAGCACATCGGTTGCGCTCCCTCCTTTACAGTTACATGTAAAACCCTCTTCTGTGCAGCTTGTCGGTGAGATGAACCTTTCACTGCATGCAGATACAACAGCAGTTAGCGCGTACAAACCGTTACATTTGAATATCACGCTAGAAGGAGTGGGTAACTTGCAACAGGTGGCACCGTTTGTACTGGACATTCCTGATGCGACTGTTTTTGCAGAGAAACCTGATTATGCCATAACGCTAACAGCACAGGGGTATCGTGGTAAAGTGACCCAAAATATTGCCGTTGTTGCCCGTGAGGGATACGATATCCCCTCGTTGCAGCAGCAGTATTGGCACCTTGCAACACAGAAAATTGAACGCCTTGAAACTGCACCGCTGCACATCGAAGTTACTCCGGCATACCGTAAAGAAACACTGCTTGACACGCCTGCTAAAAAGGAGGTGCCGCCGGTTAACGAGCGTGATTGGATCTTAACTGCTTTTGTATTGTTTGTTTTAGGGTTTATAACGGGGCGCTATCTTAAAAATTCTTGGGTGCAGGAGCTCATTTTTCATCTGCACCGCATTGATGCATGGTTATGGCCACGACGTGATACAAAAGCGTCACAAAAGCGTCATAATCTTCGCAGTGACATTCGACACTGCCGTACGCCACAAGCATTAAGCGTCTACCTTACTGTCGTCGACAGCGATGTTTACGGTGACATTATTACCGAATTGGAGTCGGAGACGATTGCGTTGGCAACGGCAAAAAAAGAGGCATTAAAACGCACAGATACGGTGTGATTTCCTTTTTATTAGTTCTGCATAAGTTATAATACTATACTTAATAAAAGAGAGTTATATATGGTTACGAAAATAGAAGCGATTAAAACTGAAGTTGCCAAAGTGGTAGTAGGTCAGGAAAAAATGATCGACTCCCTTTTAATTGGACTGTTTTGTGAAGGGCATATTCTGATTGAAGGTATTCCCGGACTTGCAAAAACAACAACGGTCAATGCCTTGTCCAAAAGCTTGGGTCTGGATTTTAAACGGGTACAGTTCACTCCGGATCTGCTCCCTTCGGATATTTTAGGTGCGGAGATTTACGATCCGCAGCATAATGCTTTTAAAATCAAGCAGGGGCCCATTTTTACAAATTTGCTGCTTGCCGATGAGATTAACCGTGCACCGGCAAAAGTACAGTCTGCACTGCTTGAGGTGATGCAAGAACGTCAAATTACCATTGGCGACGAGAGTTTTAAACTGCCGCCGCCGTTTTTTGTTATGGCAACGCAAAATCCTATTGAACAAGAAGGTGTGTACCAGCTTCCCGAAGCACAGCTTGACCGGTTTATGCTCAAGCTTACCGTAGGTTACAATACCAAAGAAGAAGAGTTGGAGATTGCACGGCGTATCGCCAATAATAAGAGCGAGACGGTTACCGCGGTTGTCACCCCTGAAGAGATTACGCAGATTCAAGAGGCGGTGCGCGCGGTACATATTGATGCTGAAGTTGAAGCATATATCATAGAATTGGTAAGTGCTACCCGTGATCCTAAAGCGTACGGTCTTGAAACACTGGAGGAATACATTCAGTTCGGTGCTTCACCTCGGGTCAGTATTGATACGTTTAAAGCGGTAAAAGCGATGGCGCTGTTACGCGGTAAAGATTACGTGACACCGGTAGATATTGCCTATATTATTAAAGAGTTGATGCGGCATCGTATTGTGTTGACCTATGAGGCCGAAGCCGAGGGCATAACGACCGATACGATCATTGAAAAAGTGCTTAAAGCCGTACCGATTCCGTAATGGCAACATTGCAAAAAATCCTGGTGCGGGCGCGTCGTCAGGTCTTTAGTGAAATGGTCGGCAACAACCCGTCTCGCTTTCATGGCGAAGGGTATGATTTTATTGAGCTTCGTGAGTACATGCCCGGTGACGATATTCGCCATATCGACTGGAATATTACGGCAAAGATGCAGACACCCTATATTAAAATTTTTCGTGAAGAGCGGGAACTAAATGTGGTGATTGCCTCCATGCTTAACGGAAGTGTCCATTTTGGTTCAAAAAAATTCAAACAAGAACTGATTGCCGAAATTATGGCACTTAGCGGTTATGCGGTACTGCACAACGGGGATCTGTTAAGTACGTTTACGTTTGCCGACAAGCTTTACAGCGTGAGCAAACCCACCAAACGACTCTTCAGCATTCAAGCGAGTGTTGAAAATATTTTACATTTTGATGCCTTGGGCAAGCGGGCGGACTACACGCTAATGGCACAGACACTTTATAAGCGCGTACGGCGAAAGTCACTTATTATTGTTGTTGCCGACTTTTTTGAAATTCCTGATTTAACGTTGTTGGCACGTAAACATGAAGTACTGGCCGTAGTGGTGCGTGATCGTTTGGAAGAGCATCCGCCGGCCATGGGCTTTGCATCACTGGTTGACCCTGAAACAAACCGAACCCTCGAGGGTGACTTTAACAGCAGGAGCATTAAGGCTTATGAGGCAAAAGTGAAACAGCACGATCGACAACTGTTTGAGCGTTTTAAAAAAGATCAGATTCGCTTTTGTAAAATTTATACGGATGATCATGCCGGTGTACAGTTACGCCGACTTTTTGAGGGGAGATAATGCAAACGCAATCATTAGATATACCGTTGCATGACATTAAACCGCTAGTCGCTGTCAGTGACAACTCTTTTATACTTTTTGTCGGATTGATTGTCGCAGCACTGCTGTTTCTTGCAGGTGTGAGTTATTTACTCTATCTGTTTGTAACGCGTCGTCAACAAGAAAACCGACGTAAAGATGCCTATAAAATCCTTAAAAAGATGCAGTTTGACAATGCAAAACAAGCCGCTTATGCTATTACAAAATACGGCTATCTGTTTGCAGACGACACCCCTAGAAACAGAGAGGTCTATGACAATCTGCTGACGCGTCTGGCACCGTACAAATATAAAAAAGAGGTTGATGCCATCGATGCGGAAACATTATCGTACTTTAAGATCTATTTGGGGATGATCGATGTTTGAGGGTCTGTATTTTGAATTTCCAAAGCTTGCCTTTGTGCTCTTTATTTTTTTGGCGTGTGAAGCGTTGTGTAAAATGAAGTTGCCCTCGCTCTATTTTCCGCATACAGCATCATTTTTACAACAGAGTGTCTCCAAGTCCAAGCTGCTGCTCTTTTTAAAGTGGCTTGCCATTACCATGATGATTGTTGCGCTGATGTCACCGGTGAAAGATATTGAGCTGGACGTCACACCCAAAATGGGACGTGATATTGCCTTGGTACTTGATACGAGTAATTCGATGAGTGCTCGGGGATTTGATCCTGAGAATGTCATGGCAACACGATTTTATGCCGTACAAAACATTGTCAATGATTTTATTAAGCACCGCAAGGAGGACAATTTGGGTGTTGTCGTCTTTGGTGCCTTCTCTTTTATTGCGTCACCCTTAACATACGATCATAACATTTTACGTCGTGTCGTATCGCAGCTCTATATCGGTATGGCGGGAAAGTTTACCGCACTTTATGAGGCATTGGCGCAGTCGGTTAATCTGCTCAAAGATTCGACTGCCAAAAGTAAAATTGCTATTGTGCTCACTGACGGGTTTAATACGAGCGACTCTAAAATTACCCTGCAAACGGCTATAGAT
>JALSLA010000052.1 GCA_026988515.1 Helicobacteraceae bacterium
TCTGCCCGTTGCAAGATCGTCTCAGGTGCGAAGACCGTTTCGTTATAGAGTACTACAATAATCTCATCACCGTGTTTTAGGTACGTATGCTCTCCATATTCGGTATATCGCGTGGCACCGATACTGACAACCGCCTGTGAAGGAAATTTACATGTAGCTATATGCTCAGATATCGCCTCCAAAGGACCACAGTTTTGTTGGGTATTCATCTGCTCTTGCATCCAGTGCAGCAGTTCTTCATAAAAGTAGCTGTAACCGCTTAATGCCACATCTTCACCGTAACGAAAAAGCGCTCCTTCACGTCGTAAAAACGAAGCAATACGGTAATGATCCATGATTCCGCCTTGAGAGAAGGTATCAATCTCAAGCAGCTTATCGGAGAGCCCTTTCGATGCTTCGCCCCAATTTTTTTTCTCCGAAATTTTTGCGGCGCCCTCTTTACGAATCGAGGCGTCATTGTATGCTGCAAAATGCGTTGGTGTCATCGCAACAACATGACCGTTCTCGTATGTCAGATTACATAACAGTGCCACTTCGGGTTCAGCCTGAACCTTCACATTTTCTTTGGGGAGTACCAAGCGTTTCGATGCGATTGGATACCTGCCGAGTGCACCGGTCGCATGCGGTAGGTAGAAAGGAAACATTCCTTTGGGGCCGTTTTCATCATCCGTTACAATATCTTTAAAATCTTCCATTTCACCGGCTTGTTGCAGGTGCAGGGCAAAATTTCCGGCAATCCCCAGACCGATGTACGTACTATAACGAGCCATTGGCTTTCGCCTCGGCAAATGCTTCATAACTTCCTTTAAAATCGGTATAACTTCCGTCTCCGTGCAACTCAATAATACGATTGGCAAAAGCATCTAAAAGCTCTCGGTCATGAGAGACGCATATAACATTGCCCTTAAAGTTGTAAAGTCCTTCTCCCAATGCAACAATTGCCTCAAGATCAAGGTGGTTGGTCGGCTCATCGAGTACCAAAAAATTTCCCTCTTCGAGCATCATTTTAGAGAGCATCATGCGGTGTTTCTCGCCACCGGAAATTTTCTCGACACTTTTTTCCTGCTGTTCTCCGCTAAAAAGCATGCGTCCCAAACAGTTGCGAATTTCGGAAATGTCACGTTTGGGGTCAAAACCGCGAAGCCACTCATACAGCGTACCGTTACCTTGAATTTTATCGGCAGTATCTTGCGGAAAGTAACTGGTTTCTATAGTCGCGCCCCATTTCACTTCACCGCTATCAGGCTGCAGCTCTTCCATAATCACTTTAAGCAGTGTTGTTTTTCCCACACCGTTATGCCCGATAACAGCAATTTTCTCACCCGGTTCAATACGAAGACTTACCTCTTTTAGCACCTCCAAATCATCAAAAGATTTGGAGACATTCACAATTTCCAATGCCTCACCGCCCATTTGACGCTTGGCTTTAAAAACAATACTCGGATCACGACGAGACGAAGGTTTAATATCTTCGATTACCAGTTTATCAAGCTGTTTCTGGCGCGATGTTGCCTGCTTCGCTTTGGAAGCATTGGCAGAAAAACGACGCACAAAGGCTTCAAGCTGCTCTTTCTCTTTGAGTTTTTTGGCGTTATCCATCTCTTGCTGTTTGGCAATAACATTAGCGGCAATATACCAATCATCATAATTGCCGGTAAACGGACGGATTTTTTGATAGTCTACATCCAAAATATTGGTTACCACGGCATTAAGGAAATGGCGGTCATGCGAAATAACAACCATAGTGCCTTCATGGCGCTGTAATTCATGTTCTAACCAGCCGATAGAGTCAATGTCAAGGTTGTTGGTCGGCTCATCCAAAAAAAGGACATCGGGCTTGGGAAAGAGCACCTGCGCCAACAATACCTTAAATTTATCGGACGTTTTAAGCGTTGACATTAAATTCTGATGCTCTTCGACGGGAATGCCGACATTGGCTAAGATTTTTGCAATATTGACATCATACTCATACGTCGGATCTTCTTCAACACAAATAACCTCCAAGTCCGCTAAACGATTATTCACCGCATCATCGTCAAAATCACCCGTGGCATACAATGCTTCTTTCTCTTTAATTGCATCAAAAAGCCGTTTATTGCCGTAAAGTACCGCATCGGCAATGGTAAAGTCCTCAAAAGCAAACTGGTTTTGACCCAATACACCGACTTTAAGACCGTTTTCAATAACGACCTCTCCTTCATACTCTTCAATCTCTCCGCTGAGAATTTTCAAAAAGGTAGTTTTTCCCGCACCGTTGGCACCAATAAGTCCGTAACGCTTGTGCGGATCAAGTTTTAAGTTAATATTTTCAAATAATATACGATTGCCGTATCGCATTGTCAGGTTAATTGTCTGTACCATATTTATATCATCACTCTTTATTAAATGTTTTTGCGATTATAGCTAAAAGATTTTAATAGGTGCTTTACTTATTTTTCTTAAACAACAACTAACAAATTATAGAGTATAATACAAGCAAATTTTAAATATAAATGGTGATGTATCATGAAAAAACTAATTGTCATTGCTTTGCTGGGTACTTTGTCCCTTTTAACGGCAATGCAAATGCAAACCGTTCAGACAAAAAAAATTGTTGTCGGTACTTTTGATAATAGCGATACACTCAATCGTGCCAAAATGACTCTTGCACAAAACAGCGTCTTGCAACGTATTCAACAACAGAATAATTTTTTAATGACAACCCGCACCAATGCCGGTCGCACTACCTTAATATTGGAAAAGTTCAAAACCCTGCGAATGGCACTCAATGCCTTTGTCGCTGTCAGCAAACACTATCCCAAAGCCTATTTGCTTGACGACAGCTACCGCGTTGCCGTAGAAACACCTCAACCCGTTGTAAAACCACCGCACTCTGAAGCGCCCATTGTAACATCAAAAAATGTTGCCGAACCACTAATACCGACCATTACGGAAACCGTTGTTACTGCCGTAGCTACCGCAGAAACTAAAGAGCTTCCGGAACCGGTTCCCGAAGTGTTGCCGCACACAACAACGAGTGAATCCAATGCCACTGAAACAGATGATGAACCGCTTATTATTGTTGTAACAGAAGCCGGAAGCGAAGCCGAACGTCGTGCCATTGAGAGGGCGCTTAAGAAAAAAAGTGCTCCGCAGCCAAAAGAGGACGAAGAAGAGGTCGTCATCACCGAAATCGAAGAGATTCCTTTAGAGGAACCTAATACCACCGTAACCGCTGCCGTAACGGAAGAGATAACCCAAACGGACAATACTACAGTTACTGCAAGCACTGCTGTTGATGATCGGTATAAACGCAAACAACACCAAAAAGAGGAGTCATTTCTCTCAACGTCAACAATCATCTATATTTTGATTGCGGTGGTCTGTCTGTTGTTGCTGCTGTTGTGGCGACGTTCCCGGGATGTCGATATCCATAAAATATTAGGAGAACAACACCGACACTAAAACCTACTTCCAGAGGGTTCATACTCCGTAGCAGTTAAAGTGTCTGGGGAAGATAAAAAACATCAATCTCTCAAAAGCTTTAACACACTACAATACTCCAAATTGATTTGAGGATCATCACATATGCGCTATATTGTACTCCTTTTTATTATGATGCTGACACTTCATGCACAATGCCACTACAGCATTGATGCGACACTGATGCCCAAACAGCACAAACTCGTAGCCGAAGTCAATATTACCGATATTAATGTCTCACAGATACACAATCTTGAGAGCTTTCCGATGACACCATCGGAAACGTCAACACAACAAGTGCATTTTGCTTATGAAAAAGAGTTTCAAGATCATCTTGGAGAAGATTTTATTTTCCTGGGAAATAACTGGCTGCCGCAAAGCAACACACTGTGTACCTACACATTACATATAACGCTTCCGGAAGGCTTTACTGCTGTCAGCGAGAGTGACACCATTAAAACATTTAAAAAGAACGACACGGTACACTACACCTTTTCAATGCCAAAACCCATTGACCGCATTAACCTTATTGCTTCAAAAGAGTTTGTCGTCAATACGCACGTCCACCACGACATTACGATTGCAACCTATCTCTTTAAAAAGCATGCTCATCTCTCGACAACCTATATTGACAAGGTTATCCATTACATTACCCTGTACGAAAAGATGCTGGGTCCCTTTCCATATAAACGCTTTAGTGTTGTTGAAAACACCTTTCAAACAGGCTATTCCATGCCGACATTCACTCTTATCGGTGATAAAATCATTGACAAACCCTTTCTGCTTGATGTCTCTTTAGGGCATGAAATTGTCCATCAGTGGTTTGGCAACAGTCTTTTTAATGACGTGAGTACAGGCAATTGGGTTGAAGGTCTCAGTACCTATTTGGCAGACCACTACTATAAAGAACAAAATACTAAAGGTTGGGCGTACCGCAAGAAACTCTTAGAAGACTTTGAAGCGTACGTCAACCATGACAATCTAACCGCTCTTGCCGATTTTAGGCAGCGTACCGACAGAGCCTCCATGGCAATCGGTTACGGTAAAGGTGCGTTTGCATTTCATACGCTTCGGCGTTATCTGGCTGATGACGCCCTCTTTTTCGATACGCTTAAAGCTTTTTATCACGCCTATCGGTTTCAATATGCTACATATGGCGATATTGCCGACTTTTTTACACATTATACCCATAAAGATTGCAACGATCTGATTCACAATATGTTTGAGCATTCTGATATTATTCACTTTAACCCTTCAAAGATAGATTTGGGATATGAAAACGGCCACTATCAACTTCATTTAAGCATCCCCCATGACAAAAACAAATATCATGGCTATCAAGCTCCGTTTCTCGTAAAGACTACTGCAGGAACAGAACATTTTTTAGTCGATATTAATGGTGATACCAATGTCACATTACCGCTTAAACACCGACCCGTAGAACTTATTTTTGATAAAGACTATGACCTGTTTCGAACCCTCAGTGCTATGGAGCGCACTCCGAATATTACCACACTCCTTGCCGACACCCATCTGCTGGTTGTCACGCATAACGATCATATTTTTGAAAATATTCGCAGCGTCTTTACCGGTGCTGTACATGTATATCCGCAGGACTTGACCTTTCTTCAAATGCAGCAAAACAATATTTTATTCTTGTCTGATGCCAAAACATTAGCACAAAAATCCATACCAAACCTGTATCGGGTCACGGAGGGCTTCGTATTTCAAGTAGAGCGTAATCCATGGAGCCCTCGGCATGTTGTTGCCTACAGCGCTGCATCAAGCCCTCAAGAAGCTCTAAAAGCAGCAGGAAAAATCCCTCATTACGGGCAATACTCTTTCGTGCTGTTTCAACAAGGAGTTCTTAAAGAGAAATCGATTCTACCGACACAACGTGGTGAAATCTTCTCTCTAAGCAAAGAAAAACAGGTAGTCAGCGTTCCTAAAAATCAAAAATTCAGTGCCATGTTGCAAGCTGTTTCCGATAAAAAAGTACTCTTCATCGGTGAAGCGCATACCACCTATGTCCATCATATCAATCAACTGGAAATCATTAAAGCGCTTCATCAACAGGGAAAAAAGGTTGCCATCGGCATGGAGATGTTTCAACGCAAGTTTCAACCTGTTCTGGATGCGTATATTGCTAAAAAAATTGATGAAAAAACGTTTCTTAGACGCAGTGAATATTTCATACGCTGGAAGTATAACTACAATCTTTATAAACCCATTATCGACTATGCAAGAGAGAATAACATCCCTATAGTTGCGCTAAATCTTGAAAAAGAGATTGTGAAAAAAGTAACAAAACACGGTTTTTACGCACTGAGTGACGATGAAAAAATGATGCTGCCGCAAACCCTTGATTTTACCAACAGGGCTTACAGAAATCATCTCAACGCCATTTTCAGCGCCAGCGAACACATGCAGGCAATGCATGATAAAAACAATACTGCCCCCAATAATGACTTTCTCTATCAATCTCAAATTCTTTGGGAAGAGACGATGGCAGAGACCGCCTCTGACTACATTCAGACCCATAATCCTGATGTATTTATTGTGCTTGCGGGTGTAGGGCATATGATTAATCATCACGGTATTCCCGAGCGTCTTCACCGACGGCTCAATCTACCGTATAGTATTATTGTGCAAGATATGCCTACGGTTGAAAACAGTGCCGACTTTATTCTCTACACCAATACCATGCAAGTCAAAGAACCGCTTAAACTCGGTGTGATGCTCGACACGGCGAAGCGCCTAAAGGTGCTTAGTGTTCTTCCACACTCGCTCGCATCAACACTTGGGATTCAAAAAAATGATATTCTTCTTGCGCTTGACAATCAAGAGATACCAAAAATTGAGACGTTAAAATTTTTACTCTTTTTTAAAAAGAGTAACGACCCCATCAGTGTGACACTCAAGCGGGGCAACAGAATTTTGACGATTCGCAGTGCGCCCGATACAAAAAAAATGTAATGTGACGATATAATCGCAACATTACATTTACAGGGCTTAATTATGAATATTTCTTCTCATGTTACCAATACCCGACTCTCTCACACCATGACACAAACGGTAGGAACCCATAATAATAGTGCAGACACTTCCGGCATACTCGTGTCAATGCAAGAGCAGTCACTCACTTACACAAAAAATTCTGTTGAATTTCAAAGCGCGTTGCTCGATGATACTGTTCAAAAAAACCATGAAGCCTTCCAATCCTTTTTACGTGATATCGGCTATAACGGTCAGTCACTTGCGGAACTGAGTCAACGTGATGCTGCCGCACTTGTCAGTGATGAAGGCTTTTTTGGTATGTCTCAAACGGCAGAGCGCATTGCAAACTTTGTTATTGCGGGTGCCGGCGGTGATGAAAGCATGTTACGCTCAGGTCGCGAAGGTATGTTGCAAGGTTTTAAAGAGGCCGAAGCGTTATGGGGTGGTGAACTTCCAAAAATCAGTCAACAAACCATGGAACTCGCTACCAAAATGGTAGATGATGCAATGCACGGTTTGGGATATTCTATTGTGAATGAAGCCGTCTAATGCAGTATCTGTTACAAGATGAATACATTGAACTGTATAAACTCATTAAAGTACTCGATCTTGTCGACAGCGGTGCAGAAGCCAAACGCATTATTTCGCAGGGACATGTTCGTAGAAACGGTGCGATAGAGTTACGAAAACGGGCTAAAATCCGCGCTGGTGAACGTATTGAAATTGCCGATATTATTATTAAGGTTGTTGCTTCCCGTTAACCTTTAGAATGTTATAGTTCTTTAAATTTAATTCAGGAGTAACAATGTTACATAAAATACTATTGAATAGCCTACTCTTTTTTGGACTCTCCGGTGCTTCGCTTTTAGCCATGGACCTTGGCAAGGTTGCTTCCATGCTTCCGGGGAAAGAACCCTCCGCAGCCCAAAGCGTTGCCAAAGCGGTAGGCGGTAACGATCTTACCGGTATGCTGGTCAGTCAGCTTGGTGTCACAGAGAAGCAAGCAGCCGGAGGAGCAGGCAGTATTTTACAATATGCCAAAGAGTCGCTCTCACCTAACGACTTCTCCAAAGTCGCGTCTTCAGTACCCGGAATTGACTCGCTCTTAAGTGCCGTTCCCGGTACCGGTGGTGGTCTTGGCAGTGTAGCCGGCGCTCTGGGCGGGGGCTCATTAGGAGGTATGGCTGCCGTTGCATCGCAATTTTCATCACTTGGGCTCAATGCCGGAATGGTCAAGCAATTTACCCCAATCATTCTTGATTACGTCAAAGGAACCGGAGGCAGTGATGTAATGAAGCTGCTTGCCGGAATTTTTTAAGCCGCTTGTCTTGAACAATTTACATGTAAATCATGAATTTACATGTAAATAAACCGCTGCACTCATATCTTCGAATACATAATCAATTTTTAATACGCTTTTGTATATAATATATCTTTTAAATTAAGGAATTAACATCATAATGAAAAATAAAAAATATATAGTGATGGGCTTCGTCAGTGTTGTCGCAGTGATGAGCTTGGCATTTTCAACAACACTGTTGGCAAAAAGTGAAGTGACACCGGAAGAAGCACAGGCCTCACGACTTGAAGCTCTGGCAAAATTCACCAAAGTACTCAGCATTGTAGAGCGTTACAATGTCGATAATTTGACTATTGAAGAACTGATGGAGAAATCGCTTCAAGGGCTCATGAGCAATCTTGATGCCCACTCTACCTACCTCAATAAAAAGCATTATGAAAACTTAAAAGTACAGACAAACGGTGAGTTTGGTGGCTTAGGTATTACCGTCGGTATGAAAGACGGTGCGCTCACCGTCATTGCCCCGCTAGAAGACACTCCGGCAGATCGTGCCGGTTTGAAAGCCGGTGATATTATTTTAAAAATCAATGACGACTCAACCCTCAACATGACCATTGATGAAGCGGTAAGTATTATGCGCGGTGAAGTCGGTACACCGATTGACATCACAATTGTTCGAAAAGATGAACCCAAACCGCTTGAAGTTCATATTGTTCGTGATGTTATTAAAATTCAATCCGTCTACTCCAAGCAGATTTTTGACAATATTCTCTATCTGCGTGTCACCAGTTTTGATAAAAAAGTAGTCGGTGATGTCAAAAAAGAGATTAAAAAACATATGGATCGCGACAAAGGCATTATTCTTGACCTGCGTAACAATCCCGGCGGTTTGCTTGATCAGGCAGTCGGCTTGGTCGACCTTTTTGTCGATACAGGAGAAATTGTTTCTCAAAAAGGGCGTGATGCGGCAGAAGAGCGTAGCTATGAAGCCAAAGCTTCCGCTACCGTCACCCATGCGCCTCTCGTCGTCTTAGTCAACGGCGGCAGTGCCAGTGCTTCGGAGATTGTCAGCGGTGCGCTTCAGGATTTAAAACGTGCCGTCATCATCGGAGAAAAAACATTCGGCAAAGGGAGCGTTCAAGTCATCTTGCCCATCAATGATGACGAAGCTGTCAAACTGACGGTAGCACGCTACTACCTCCCCAGCGGCCGTACCATTCAAGCCGTAGGCATTACCCCGGATATTGAAGTACTTCCGGGTGAAGTCACCACACGGGAAAACAAATATGCTCTCAAAGAAGCTGATCTTAAAAAACACCTTGAGAGTGAACTTAAAAAAACCAATGAGACCAATACATCTGACACTTCGCTCCAAGATGCTTTTGAAGAGAGTAAGAAAAAGATCATTACTCCGGAGATGCTTACAAAAGACATTCAACTGAAAGAAGCTGTTGATATTATTAAAGCCCTTATTATAATGAAAGGAAAATAGAACCATGGAAAAACGCGAACTGCTCTATGAAGGCAAAGCTAAAAAACTGTTTACTACCGATGACAGTAATCTTCTTATTTCAGAGTTCAAAGATGATTTAACAGCCTTTAACGGTGCTAAAAAATCCAGTGAAACCGGTAAGGGCGCTCTGAACAATAAGATCTCCACCGAACTCTTTAAGCTTCTTGAGTCTCAAGGTGTCCCCACCCATTTTGTCGCCATGCTCGATGACAATCATATGCTCCATAAACGCGTTGACGTCATTCTCATCGAAGTTATTGTTAGAAATATTGCCACAGGAAGCCTCAGCAAGAACCTCGGTATTCCCGATGGGAAAGTACTCCCCTTTACCCTGGTGGAGTTTGATTACAAAAATGACGAACTGGGCGACCCGAAACTCAATGATCAACACTGCCTTATTTTAGAGCTTGTCGAGAGTACCCAAGAGCTTGATCAGCTCCGTGCCATGGCACGACAAATCAACGATATCTTACGTCCTTTTTTTAAAGAAAAAGGGCTGAATCTGGTTGATTTTAAACTGGAATTCGGTAAAGATGCCGACGGTAATATTATCTTAGCCGATGAGATCAGTCCCGACAACTGCCGCTTTTGGGATATTGAAACCGGAGAAAAGATGGATAAAGACCGCTTTCGCCAAGGCATGGGTGGGCTAAAGGTTGCTTATGAAGAGGTACTACATCGTATACTGGGGGAACACAGCTAAATGAAAGCTATTGTCAACATATCACTCAAAGCCGGCGTTCTCGACTCTCAAGGCAAAGCGGTTCACCATGCACTTGATGCCTTAAACTTTGACGGTGTTACCGATGTGCGCGTTGGAAAGCAAATTGTGTTACAACTGGATGAAACTGATGCCACAAAAGCCAAAGAGTCTGTTATACAGATGTGTGAGGCACTCTTGGCCAATACGGTGATTGAAGATTATGAGATTGAGCTTATTTCATGAAAGTAGGTATTCTCCAGTTTCCCGGTACTAACTGTGAATACGACACACAGTATGCCTTTACGATGCTGGGCTGCTCGACTGAAATCATCTGGCATCAAGAGACCTCTATCTCTCCGACTGTTGACCTTCTGGTCATTGCCGGCGGTTTTAGCTACGGTGACTACCTTCGCAGCGGTGCCATTGCGCGTTTTAGCCCTGTTATGCAAGCCGTTCAGGAATATGCTGCTTCGGGTAAAAACATATTGGGAATTTGTAACGGTTTTCAGGTGCTAACCGAGTCGCATCTGCTTCCGGGTGCACTCAAACGTAACGAATCACTGCATTTCATTTCACAACATCACCATCTTAAAGTAGCCTCTACCGACAATACATTTTTACAAAAAATGCAAAAAGACGCCATTGTTAATATTCCCATTGCACATCATGACGGCAACTTTTACATTGATCCCCAATCCCTTCAGGAGCTCTACGACAACGACCAAATTCTCCTTCACTATTGTGATGAGAACGGTGAGCTTCTCAATCCAAACGGTTCTGTTGACAGCATTGCAGGTATTTGCAATAAAGAGAAAACCGTTTTTGGTCTGATGCCCCATCCTGAACGGGCTATGGAGCGTATTTTAGGTTCCAGTGACGGACGTATGATGCTTGAGGGATTTATAACAACCTAATGAAACTACCGGTTCTATTCGTTCTATTATTCTACACACTGGTTGCAGCGGCCTCAGAAAAAGTACTCTATATAAGCTATGAAAACCCTCCTGGACGTGTTATTCAAGGAGAGTACTTTCCTGTTACCCTCAAAGTACTCTCTACCATAGGTAATTACGACAAACTCCGCTACAGCTTTCAAGGGGCCAAAGGCGTTCGCCTTTTAATCAAAGAGCCGTATCGTGTCAAACGCGGCAACTACTATTATGATACATTCTATTTTACCGCCTCTGCCAACAATGCACTAACCCCTCGAATTACCGCATCACTGGCATCACATCAGGCCGTGTTACATGCACTGCCGCTAACTGTGATTGTACTCAATCCCAGCGATGACTATGCCCATATTCTTGCCGAGACCTTTAGCGTTACAACATATAAAACCACCGTCTACGATCAGGAACATAATATTGTCGTCTTTAGTGCTAAAGCCACGCGTTGTAATTTAGCCGATTTCAAACTCTCTCACGCTCTCAAACAGGG
The DNA here is from genome assembly GCA_026988515.1 of Helicobacteraceae bacterium. Classification (GTDB taxonomy): domain Bacteria; phylum Campylobacterota; class Campylobacteria; order Campylobacterales; family Sulfurimonadaceae; genus QNZR01. Next base: position 11,413 of record JALSLA010000052.1, read on the forward strand.
ATTTGAAAGTAAAAAATTTCGCGTTACGTCGTCATCCATGACCTACTATGCCATTATTCCTAAGCAAGATGACAATCTTATCTTTACCTATTTTAACCTTCAAAAACAACAGTTTGAAAAAATCATTATTCCCATTATTGTTGATGACGATCGTGTCTCGACACAAAGCGGACTTACACCCGTAGAGAGTAAACATCAGCGCATTAAGCTTATTGCCGCTTCTACACTTTTGGCTATCGGTCTAGTACTGTTGCTTTACAAAAAAAATCTACTCTTTTTACTGCTTATTGCCGCACCGGCATATTACATCTACATCACCGCCATGCCGACCAAACATGTTTGTATTAAAAAAGGCACTCCCATACAGCTGCTTCCTATGCATAACGGTACTGTTTTTAAAACAACTTCTTCGCAGCTTACCCTTGAAGCACAGGGAGAGGTCGGTAATTTTACTAAAGTTGAACTGGAAAACAGACAAATAGGTTGGGTTGCTCATGAACATCTTTGCACGCCTTAAGTGGCTCTATGCCACGGTCATGATCTTTGTGGGCATGACGCTGATGATTCTGATTTTTCCTTTTGTTCCCAAACCCAAAGCGCAAAAGTTTGCATCACGATTCATTCAGTTTTTTATCTTCTGTCCCATTAAAGTAAAAGGATCGATTGACCCTAACGTACAAATGTTTCTGCTCAACCATGAAAGCGATTTGGACATTGGAATTATGGAGAGTATTACGAGTAAAGATCTGGCGTGGGTTGCCAAAAAAGAACTGTTTGACGTGCCGTTTTACGGATTACTTCTGAAACTTCCCAAGGATATTGCCGTAGAACGCGAAAGTAAAACATCGTTAATCAAACTGCTTAAAGATGCTAAAGACCGGTTAGATCACGGACGGGTCATCACTATTTTTCCCGAGGGAACCCGATCGCACAGCGGTACCATGCGAGCGTTTAAACCCGGTGCTAAAATGATTGCCGATAAAAACCGTCTCATTGTTCAACCTGTTGTTTTGATTAGGACATCGCATTACTATAATATTAAAACCAAACATTACAGTCCCGGAACCATTACGGCAGTCATTTTAGAAAGTTTTCAAGCGGACCGAACCGATAAAGAGTGGTTGAACAAACTGCGTGACACAATGCAAAAGGTATATAATGATGAGTTGGCAAACCATCCTTGCAATCGGTAGCGGCGGATTTATCGGTGCGGTATTGCGTGCCTATCTAAACGGTGTCATCTCACAACAAGTACCGCATGAGCTCCCTTTTGGTACGCTTGGCGTCAACTTAATCGGTAGTTTTATAATGGGCATACTTGTCGCTTACTTTATGTATACGACACTCTTTCCCTTACATGTAAAATCATTTCTCTCTACCGGTATATTAGGCGCGTTGACTACCTACTCTACCTTTGCTATTGAGAGCGTATTGTTGCTTCAAGGAGGACACTATATGTTAGCCGGTATCAATGTGGCACTCAATGTTTTTGGAACGATTTTAGTGGCAGGCAGCGGGTTTGTCATGGCATCATCACTGCTGAAATAGGTCTATAACGCAATCACCTCATCGGCACACCATCTTGCAATGTCCATCTCGTGCGTAATTAGAAGCATACCTGTTTGTGGAAGATACTTTAGCAACATCTTCATGACATCCAATTGAATCACATTATCAAGAGCTGACGTCGGTTCATCCAACAGCAGCAGATCCGGATGCATCAGTAGCGCTCTTAAAATAGAACAGCGCTGTAACTGACCGCCGGAGAGTTCATGCGGAAGTTTTTCTAAAAGCGTTCTGTCAATATTAAGATCATTAAGATAATGATCGCACGCATCCAGTGAGGCGACATCTGAAATCTGATTACTCAGCGTATAGCTCGG
>JALSLA010000053.1 GCA_026988515.1 Helicobacteraceae bacterium
CTGAATCCGTATCGAAACCCTCTTTGTAGGCAATAGTATTGCGTGATTTCACCGTAGTTCCCGTCGCTTTCTCTTCAGCAAACGACGCAAAATGTTCTATATACTCCTGCTCACTGTGCAGCGCAATATCAAAGGAGTTACAAAGCTCTGCCATCAGGTCATATTCACCGATACCGCTACTGCGCTCGACAATCTGCGGCATGCGCAACAGATGATTGCTGCCGTATGACGATCGTATATCACTCTTTTGCAAAAAATTACATGTAGGAATGACCAGGTCGGCCGCTTCAGACGTTTCATTTTCATACAAACCGTAATAGACTGTCGTCTTTGCCTGTGCAAAACGCTCTTTGACCCATTCCGATGCGGGCATTTGATTGAGCGGGTTGGCACCCTGAACAAATACCAGATCAAATGCCGAAAAATCCGCCGTTGCCTTGGGAACGGTGTTGCAGCGTTGCACAAAAGGATTTTCTATACCTTCTTGTGACGCACCCAAATAACCTACTCCGCACCCTTCCTTTCCAAAAAGTCCCAATACCGCGGCAAATGCATCAATAGCACGAAGTACTGCGGCACCTTCACGATGCTTCTGCACACCGACACCGACCAGTATGACCGTTTTACTGCCGCTTACCAACTCCAAAACCTTGCCGATATCCCCCAACGTGACATCAATAGACTCCAACACACTTTTAATACGTATGGTCTGCGTTAACTCGTAAAACTCTTGAAACGCTTCGGTGTGTTGCTCTAAAAAATCGATATCTTCACAATCATTAATGACAACAAAGCGGCTCAAGAGCAAGGCTAAAAAGAGATCGCCGTGTGGTTTGAGCTGAATGTGGTGATCGGCCTGTGCCGCTGTTTTCGTAACAACCGGATCAATCACAATGAGTTTTTTACCTTTGATATGAGGCAGCAGATGGGAGTTGGTAACATGCAGATTTCGTCCCCAGACAATGACGACTTCCGCTTTTTTAATCTGCTCCAGATCCAAGACTTTATTACTGCCGCGCCCTTCAAGTATGCCGGCTTCACCGGCACCGTCACATAATGAGCCCGATGTCAGCGTCGCACCGATTTTTGAAAAAAAGTAGTCGCTCACTCCTTGCATCAGAGCAAAATTTCCGTGACCTCTGTAGTGCAATATTTTTGAAGCCTCACATGCCTTGATACTCTCTTTTAAAATAGTTACGGCGCTCTCAAGTGAAATACTCTTCCCTCGGTAACGCGGGGTTGTTATGGGTTCATACGCACTGTAATGGTTAAGGTGCGGGCACAAAAAACCCTGTGTCAATTCATGCTCCAGATTGCCTTGCAGCATACCGTTGTCATATACAATCGAACACGCATCATAACAGTCCAACGGACAGGCAGACATCTTATTACTCATGACGTAACTCCACTTTCACAAGATTTGAAAAAACTTTGGGTGCATCCATGACAATTTCCGCTTTATAGTTGGAGAGATGCTTGGCATCGGAAACATGCCACACTTTAGTTACTTTATAAGGTGTTTTCTTACCGTCAATATAGACGCTCTTCTCTGAAATACCTTCAATGTCGTTACGGCTCACATAAATCGTAAGCTTTGCTTTAGAGACATCTGCCAACTGTGCCAACGGTGTGGAGGGGCTGACAAAAGCTCCTTGATGTACAAGAAGCTCATACAGCATCCACCCTTTGTTGCTAATGTGTTTGTCATGAATACTTCGTTTCAATACGGCTCTTCGCAACTGCAGATCATTGAGCTGAACCTTTATATTGGAGAGCTCTTTTTGGGTACTGATATATTGGTTTTGACTGGCAATAAGATCATAAAATTCACGATCTTTTTCAACACTCGATTTCATTTTCAACTCTTTAATACGCTCATAATTCAGCCGTTTTTTTTCCAATAATGCTTCATAGTTTCGAATCATCTCTTTGTTGTAGGTCATCATCTGGCGCAGCAGTGCTATTTTTTCGGCAATTTTGTTAAGCTCAATAATGTCGAGTTTGTCATCTAAAACAATGTAGTCGCTCCCGTCTAACAGCGTTCCTTCTTTGTGTTCATCGGCTTGAAGCACCAAAGCAGAAACATTCGAAGCAATGGTCTTTATCTCATACGGTTCCACTTTGGCATAGTACTCTTTTGCAATAAGCAGCGACATGTTCAGTAAGAAAAATATTATTGTTTTCATCATTGTATCCACCATTTTAATCGCTCTTATTTTACACAGACCTTGCTTCAAATAGACTTTTAAAAAATGTCTGGTCTCATGAATAGAGGCAGATGCAGAGCGTTTTAGAATTAATGTTATATCTAATGTTTTTTAGATATAATTAAACAACTATTTCAACAAGGTGGTTCCGATGTCCATTTTAGATCATGTCGATGCGTCAACCAATCTGGCTAAAAACAACGAGGTACAGCTCTTATTATTTAAAGTTGATGAGAGTGTCGAATCTCCCTTTTATGCTATTAACGTTTTTAAGACCCGAGAGGTGGTTGAAGCCAAACGGCACAAACTCACACTCATTCCTTCCGCACATCCGCTTTTAGAGGGTACTATTGTCTTACGGGGAACCCAAATCCCTATTTTAAATCTTCCGGTCTGGCTGGGAAATCATTTTACCAAAGAGGACAACGATAAATCCAATTTTCTCATCTGTGATTTCAACGGTATTATTATCGGTCTTCGCATTATGTTTGCATTTCGCGTCGTCAAGAAAAACTGGGCGCAGATGCATGCCCCGCAAAGCTACAGTTCAGGGGACAGTTCCATGATCATTAACGACACCCGCCTTGAAGACGGCAGCCTGTGCCTGGTATTGGATTACGAAAAACTTCTGTCCGATGTCATTCCTCAAGCCATGGTCGATACCGGTGCTTCGCCGGATAATATTAAAGATCTTGAGATTCCTACAAAACTGCGTAACGGAACCGTACTCATTGCCGAAGATTCCAAAACAGCTCAGACGCACCTAAGCATTGTATTTGAAAACTCCAATATTGACTACAAAATTTTTGACAACGGCAAACAACTCATTGAGTATATTTTCGCGCTCTCCGATCCCAGCGTTATTCCTGCCGTTGTTACCGACATTGAGATGCCCGAAATGTCGGGATTTACCGTCATACAGCAGTTACGTGCCCATAAAGAGACGGCAGCGTTACCCATTATTGTCAACAGCTCCATGACCGGTGACAATAACAAACGCGAAGCAGAAGGACTCGGAGCCGACGGCTTTGTCAATAAAACCAAAAGTAAAGATATTATTCCGTTAATTGTCGAAATTATGCATGCTAAAAACTACATGTAATTTGATTTACATGTAATTTTATGCCATAGCTAACTGAAGATTGAAAGAAGCACACCCGCAGCAACCGCAGAGCCAATAACACCCGCAACATTCGGCCCCATCGCATGCATGAGTAAAATATTGCTTCGGTCATACTCCATACCGACTTTGTTTGACACCCGTGCCGCCATCGGCACCGCTGAGACTCCGGCAGAACCGATGAGCGGATTAACTTTCGTTCCGGGAAACATATTCATAATCTTTGCCATAATGACACCCGCAGCCGTACCGGCAGAAAATGCCACAATACCCAAAGCAAGAATGGCTAACGTATCGGCAACTAAAAATTGGTCGGCGGAGAGTTTGGATCCGACTGCCAAGCCCAAGAAAATGGTAATAATATTGATTAAAGCATTCTCCATCGTATCGGAAAGACGATCGACCACACCCGATACTTTCAAAAAGTTACCAAACATAAATGCTCCAATCAGCGGTGTTGCTTCCGGAAGTACCAAAATGGCAAGCGTCAGTACCATAATAGGAAATACCAGCTTCTCCAAACGCGATACCTGACGCAGTGTCACCATCTTAATTTTACGCTCGGCATCGGTTGTCAACGCTTTCATGATCGGCGGTTGGATAATCGGCACCATTGCCATATAGGAGTATGACGCCACCGCAATGGCTCCTAAAAGTTCCGGTGCGAGCGCGCTGGCAATGAAAATGGAGGTCGGTCCATCCGCCCCACCAATAATACTAATAGCACTCGCCTGCTTAATGGTAAAGTCAAACAGCGTCGTGTACTCCGAGAGTGCCACCGCACCCACAAGCGTTCCGAAAATTCCAAACTGCGCCGCCCCGCCGAGCAGTGCGGTTTTCGGGTTGGCAAGTAACGGACCGAAATCGGTCATGGCGCCTACTCCCATAAAAATGAGAATTGGAAAAAGCTGGTTGGCCAGCCCCGCCTCGTAAAGCACGCCTAAAAAACCGTCGGGACCGGAAATACCGGCTATGGGAATATTGGCTAAAAGCCCCCCGAACCCTATGGGTAACAACAGAAGCGGTTCAAAGCCTTTTTTAATCGCCAACCAAAAGAGCAAGAACGTAATGAGAATCATAATAATACGCCCCCACCCTTTGTGAAAGTCGCTCATCGGTTCACCGTGGGCACTCAACTCATTTTCATCGGGAGACATCAGCGCAACAATACCGGTCGATGCAAAAAAGTTGCCGAGCATCTCACCCATTCCTTTAGCTTCATAATCCTCTTCTTGATGAACACTAAGCGGCTCTGAAGCGGCATGACCTCCGGCATGAGCCGATGTCATGAGCATAAATACTGAAATAATAGAGAGTAAAAATAACTTCATTGCATTAACCCAGCACTGCGACAACTTGGCCTTCAACTACCTTGTCGTTGACGTTGACGTTAATAGACTTAAGCACGCCGTCTCGCGGTGCAACAACATCAATCTCCATTTTCATTGACTCTAAAATAATCAACGTATCACCCTCTTTGACGCTTTCGCCCGGATTGGCAATAATTTTCCATACTGACCCCGGAAGCATCGCTTTAATCTCTTCGCTCTCTCCCGATGGAGCGGCGGCGGCCGGTGTTGCGGCTACGGGAGCCGCACTTTCGCCGTTAACCTCAGTCACTTGAATATCGGCACTGCCTTCAGCAACTTGTACGCTAAACTTTTGTCCATCTACCACTACCGTATAACTACCTGTTCCCATACCGCTCTTCTCCTCTGTGCTTGCAACTGCATTTTCAGTTTGCATTTGTGAAATTTTTCTAACATTAACTTCGGCTTCGCCTTTTAAGAATGCAATGCCTTTTTCATCGCATGACGCGGCGATAAAGACATTTTCTTCATTTACCTTAATGCCCTCTTTCTCCAATCGCTCAATCCAACATGCTATCGATTTTCGCTCATCGGCATCGGCAAGATCAATGGCATGTTCTGTCGTTGGCTCAAGCCCCAGTTTTTCCGAAGCAATTTTTACCACTTCAGGGTCCGGAGCTACAGGCGTTTTACCGAAATAGCCCAGAACCATTTTGCCGTAACCCGGGGCTATCGCTTTCCACGGTCCTTGTATGACATTGTTCAATGCCTGTTGAAAGTAAAATTGCGACACCGGTGTCACCGACGTACCGTACCCCCCTTTTTCAACGACTTCACGCATGGCACGAATCACTTCAGGGTAGCGATCTAAAATATTGTTGTCACGCATCATCTGCGTATTGGCGGTCAATGCACCGCCGGGCATCGGTGAGAACGGAATTAACGGCGATACCATGGTTGCTTCCGGCGGCATAAAATAGTCGCTCAGACAGTCGGCCAATACCTCTTCATACTCTAAAATAGCATCAAGTTCCAAACCGCCGAGATCATAGTTCATCCCTTTGGTTGCGTGCAGCATGGTTAAAATATCGGGCTGGCTTGTACCGCCGCTTACCGGTGATGCCGCCATATCGATACCGTCAATGCCCGCATCGAGTGCCGCCAAGTAGGCGGCTACCGAAACACCTGCCGTCTCATGCGTATGCAGCCGTAAATGCGTACCTTCAGGAACCAGTTTACGTGCCATTTTGACGGTTTCATAAATCTTGTTGGGGTTCGACGTACCGCTGGCATCTTTGAAACAGATTGAGGTATACGGAATATCGCTGTCTAAAATCTCACGAAGCGTTTTTTCATAAAATTCAACCGTATGCGCCCCTTCACAGTGTGGCGGAAGATCCATTAGAGTCACCACCACTTCATGCTTTAAGCCGTGATGTACGATGCGTTCACCGGAGTATTTCAGGTTTTCCACATCATTAAGAGCATCGAAATTTCGAATGGTTGTCGTACCGTGTTTTTTAAACAGTTTGGCATGCAGATCTACCAGCTCTCGGCTTCCCGTATCGAGCATGACGGTATTAACACCGCGCGCAAGCGTCTGCAAATTGGCATCGGGACCGACAATTGCACGAAAACGGTCCATCATATCAAATGCATTTTCATTTAAATAGAAAAAGAGCGACTGAAAACGTGCGCCTCCGCCAAACTCAAAATGCGTAATTCCCGCTTCTTTCGCGGCTTCTACCGCCGGAAAAAAGTCATCCATTAAAACACGTCCTCCAAAAACGGATTGAAATCCGTCTCGAAACGTCGTGTCCATGATGTCAATAAATTTCTTAGCCATTGTATTCCTTACACTTTGTTATGATGCATAATTGCTGCAGAAATTGCCGCTACAGTCTTTTTGTTGTCTTTTTGTTGTCCGGTGGGTGCTGTCGGGGTTGACGGTGCGGGTGCCCCTTTAGGTTCCGGAAAGAATCGTTCTATGATCTTTTGCTGCAGGTTCATCAGTGCAATCAGAACCACTAAAAAAACCAAGACCGTTCCCATCCCAAGTATCATGAATTTTAAACCCTCAATAACAAGGTTTGTTTCCATACTAAAGCCTTTTAATAAAAGTTGAGCTAATAATATAATAAAGATGTTTGAATTTTGCTTGAAAAGCGATAGTTTTTCATGCTCTTGAAAGAAAACGTTACATTTTTGGTTTTTTAGGCTAAAATTCCAGTAATGATTTTTTACAATGGAGTAATAGACAATGAATTTAGACAAAATAAGTTATGGCGAAAACCCCGAAAAAGTCAAGGCAATCATTGAAATTCCTTGCGGGTCCAACATTAAATACGAAGTCGAAAAAGAGAGCGGCGCACTGGTACTTGACCGTGTTATGCACTCGGCCATGTACTATCCTGCCAATTACGGCTTTGTCAACAACACCCTCTCCCAAGACGGTGATCCGGCAGATATTATGATTTTAACCGAGTATCCAATGCAGGCCGGAAGCGTCGTCAATTGTCGCTTGGTCGGCGTACTTATTATGGAAGATGAAAGCGGTATTGACGAAAAACTTTTAGCCGTGCCCACTTCAAAAATTGACCCGACTTTTGATGAAATCAAAGATTTAGATGATATTCCCGCACATACGTTGGCGAAAATAAAAAACTTTTTTGAAACCTACAAAATGTTAGAACCAAACAAATGGGTCAAAGTCAAAGAGTTTCAAAATAAAGCAGCAGCGACAAAAATCTTGCAAGATGCTATTGACAACGTAAAGTAATATTATGATTGCAGGTATGTACGAGCAAGATTTGGCGGCTTACATTATCTTTGGATTGATTCTGAACTTTCTCTTTTCCATCTTGTTTGGTCTCTATTTGAGTAAAAACATCGGTCTGGAGCAGATGATGCATTCAAAAGGCGACAAAGAGCAGTCGCTCTTTGTTAAGCTCTCACTGTTTATTCCCTATGTTAAAATGCTCATTACGCTCTATCGTGTCGCCATATTGCAAATTTACTTTCTGAACCGCGGCTACACGCACGAAGAGTACTGGATCTACCTAACCACCAACACCGAAGATGCCTAGAAATATTTGGCTTACTCCAAAACGCCTATGCAGCTGCGGAGTAACGGCATGGCGTAAATGCCTCGTTTTCTGTTTCTAGCACGGCGAACGGCGCGTTTGAGTTTGAAATCGACAAAGCGGTTGCGAGCGGTATGCTCACGTATCGCCACCCCCTGTTCGAGCAGCAGTTCCGAGAGCGTTTTTTTACCTTTGGCATAGACAAGGCAACGGTTGTTCGGCAGTATCTCAAGGTGGTACTGCTGATACCGCTTCAAAAACTGTTGCGTCGCATAACGAGAGTACGGTTGCTTGTGTTGAAAATCTACCCATAGTTTGTTACATGTATTTTGAAGCCCTTGAATTTCGTCTAACGTCACAATGCCGTAATTTTTACATGTAAACGGTTGTGCATCAATACTAAAACGCATTACATTATTGGAAAGAACCGCTTTAAGAATGCCCAGTGTCGGTTCTGCATAGAGTGCTATTGCCATCACAGAAACAATTAAGTATAATTTTATCATCACAGTTATCATAAACTCTTAAAGGTTAAAAGAGTATAAATACAGAAGTGACTATAGAGGACAAGGCATGCAAGACTATAAACTTAAACTCATTTTAACCCTTTTAAGCGGTATTGTCTTTGCCTTTATTTTTGTACTCTTGGCGTTTGTTTCACCCATTCAAAAAACACCGACCTACCAAGTAAGCGACAAACCGAAATCAACTCTTGAAAAAATTTCTCATGCCGCTAAAAACTAACGGGTTCTCCTAACCTTCTTGGATAACCAGCGTATTGGCGAACTTATCGTGAAATGCCTGTTTCTTCTTTGAAAACAGCACCATGACAAAACCGACCAAGAGCATAAGACTCGACAAAATGTAACCCAAAAAGCGTTTCATGCCGGTTTTATAGTCAATACTCTCCAGCGTATCGGCATCGACAATTTTAATGCGCATCAGTTTTTTACCCGGGGTGGCACCGTCATACTTCACCCACATAACAATCATCAGGGCAATAAGCGCCAACGTCGTTACCACGCGGTATATCCCTATGGGCAGCGGATCTTCAAAATTGGGAAACGGAAATACCAATACAATGGTCAATACCGCAAACAGCGCATTGTCAATTGTAAATGCCACCCAACGCGCTATAAAACCGGCATACTTCACCTTCTGAGTGTCATCTCCTCGATCCATTACCTTCCTTTTTTCGTTTTATTATATCTAAAATCTCTTCGACTCTCTTCATCTTTGCTTCATAAAATCACGAGATAATGTCACCATCACCATAACAAGGAGACCTAATCTTATGACAACAGCAAATACATTTCTAGCGAGTGGATGCAGTATTTCACTCTGTCTGTTACTAGCAGGCTGTGGCGGTGGGGACTCCTCCTCTTCCGCATCACCGACAGTATCCGAACCGAGTAAGCGTGCCGTTTCCGGTACGGTACCGGGAACACTGATTGAGGCATTTTGCCAAGACGGCGGCTACTACAGCGTTACCTCGACCAATGACGGAACCGCGAAACACCCGTTTTATCTGGAACTTCCTTCTGATGCCAACTGTAAACTCATTATGACCACCAATGAAAAAGATCCCGATGTGACCAAACACATTGTCACACCGATTCTTTTCAATAACGGCTCAACCGTATCGAGTTACATTCAGGTTGTAGACAATACTGACTTGGGCTACATACCGCTGCCAATGTCCGGCGTTGGCGTACAAACCCCTTTAGTTCTTGACGTCACAAATGCGCATAGTATTAGCGTTAACACAATTACCAATGACCCGTTGGACAACGACCATGACGACATCCCCAATGCCTATGAAGATGATGACGACGACGGTATTTATAATAAATATGATGACGACAAAGACGAGTATTCCAAGGATGATGACGACGACGACAACGACGACTACTCCAAGGATGATGACGACAACAACGACGACTACTCCAAGGATGATGACGACGACAACGACGACTACTCCAAGGATGATGACGACGACAACGACGACTACTCCAAGGATGATGACGACGACAATACCTACAACAATACATTTACCACACCGACAGTTGCACTGCCGACAGGCTATACCCCCAATGCCGGTCGGCTTTTGGGCGCACAGTGTGCACAGTGTCACGGTACCAACGGTATTTCAGTCAACAAATGGGACAGCATTGCCGGCGAAGACAACTTGCACAAAGAGATGTTTGAAGACGATGCGCCTATTATGATGGCTCAGGCTCGTGGCTACACCCGTGACGAAATTACACTCTTAGAGAACTGGTTTCAGTCACTTACCAAATATAAAGATTAACGAAAGGAGATATGATGCCAATGCATTCACGACGAAATTTTATGAAACTCATGGGGTTGGGCTCTCTAGTCTCTCTTACCCCGTCACTGCTTAACGGAGCGGGTAACACAACACCGCATATTGTCATTATAGGCGGCGGATTTTCCGGTGCCACCTGTGCCAAATACCTCAAAATGTGGGGCGGCAGCAGCATTAACGTTACCGTTATTGAGAGCAATGCAACGTATGTTTCACCCATTTTAAGCAACTTGGTTCTGAACGGACAAAAAACAACCGCAGACCTCTCGTTTACCTATGGCGCAAGCAGTTCGAAATACGGTATTACCATGCTGCATCATACGGTTTCAGCCATAGATACAACAAATAAATCGTTAACACTCAGCAATTCGCAAACACTCTCATACGACAAGCTTGTTCTTGCGGCGGGTATTGATTTTGAACCGGTCAACGCCTACGATTACAACAGCGTTCCGCATGCCTGGCAATCCGGAGCGCAAATTAACCTGCTGAAATCACACATTGATGCGATGGCAGACGGCGATACGTTTGTAATGAGTATTCCCCCGTCTCCGTACCGCTGTCCTCCCGGTCCTTACGAACGTGCCTGTGTCGTTGCCGACTATCTTAAAAATACCAAAGGCTACCGAAACTGCAAGGTTATCGTCCTCGATGCCAACCCTAAGATTATTGTCGAAGAAGCGACCTTTTCCGCCGCATTTACCAAACACGGCGTTGACTATAGAGCCGGTTGTGACATTACTGCCGTAAACGATGCTCAAAAATCCGTTAGCTACACCCAAGGGGGTGCCTCGCAAACCCAGACCGCCAAGGTTCTTAACATCATTCCTAAGCAGAAAGCGGCACCCATTGTCTTTAGTGCGGGGCTTGTCTCGGGTAGCTGGGCACCGGTGAACCCGCTGAGCTACGAATCTACCCTGATGAACGACGTTTATATTATTGGCGACTCTCAAGGAACGGGGCAGCCCAAAGCCGGTCATATCGGCAACTCCGAAGCTAAAATTTGCGCCGATGCCATTTTACGAAACCTTAACAACGTTGCGCTTTATGCCGCACCAAAAACCAACTCGGCCTGTTACAGCCCGACCTCGAAAACCGAAGCTTCGTGGCTCTCGGCAGTGTACCGATACGACAGCGCCACGCAGTCTATGGTACTCGCACACAAAGAGTCCGGACCCTCATCAACACAAAACTACAAACAGATGTTTTTGTGGTCTGAAAACCTCTTTGCCGATACCTTTGCCTAAGACGGTTCACAAGAGAAGAGCTCCCTCTCTTCTCTAGTCTAAAAGCCCTTCAAGCTCTTGTAGTGTCTTGATGCGGTGGCTTGCCTGAGAAAAATCATGCGATGCCGTAAAATCGTTGTGCACAATGACCGTCTCAATGCCTGCCGCTACCGCAGCACGTAAGCCGCGTTCGGAATCTTCAATAACCAATGCCTCACAGGGCTTGGCACGAAATTTCTCCAGACCCGCCACATAGGGATCGGGGTGCGGTTTGGAACGGGGGTAGTCCTCAACACACAGCACAAACTCCATGCACTCAACAATGCCCCGCCCGTGATGAATCAGCTCAAAATCGACACGCCGCGATGTTGTTACAATGCCCATGCGGTATTTTTTGCGCAGTGCCTCAAGTACCTCGTTGACCCCTGCAATGGCAATATCTTCCGTCTGCAAGTAGTGCCGATAACGCGCATTGCGCCGGTCTCTGGCACGCTCTATACTGAGCGCATCAAAGCCTGCACGCTCTGCAAGTACAAAACTGCTCAGGCCGTTAACCATAATCTCTTTGTAGGCCGATGCGTCCATATCAATACCCATCTCCTGCAATATCTCGGCACTGGCACGGTAGTACCATAACTCCGTTTCAACCAGTACACCGTCGTTGTCAAACAGAAGGTAGCGTTTCATTGGTTCTCCTCATGATGTTTCAGCGCCATAGGCTGTGTAAAGTTTACCGTAAAATCAATACTGCCGTCTTGGTTTTTACATGTAAATTGCCGAGAAGGGAACAAAGGCTTCATATGTTCACAGAAATAGCGCCGCTACGATCGTTCTGCAGCTTCATTTTAGAGTCTTGTTGCATCTGTTTGAGTTCTTTCATCTTTCTTAACCATTTTTGTAGCGCTCTTTCTTGCTCCTCATTAAGTTGTCTGTTGTATTTTCCCAGCGCCTGTCTTACACCCGAAGCAGTGTCATAATCTACTGCAAAATCAATAGTGTCATTTTTTAAAAACCCGTATATGATTGACACCCCACTAAGAATCCCGCTGCTATAAGAACTTAAACAGTTATGGAGTGTATCTGCCCATCGAAACAGCTCTGTTTCCAATTTTGGAAGCAATACCGTGTACTCATCAATGTGTCTTTGATGCTTTTTAATCTCTAGGGGATATGAAAAATAGATTATAGACGCTTTGTCACGGTAACATCTGGCTTCGTAAGAGAATTGATCGTGCATTTTTAACAATGTTGTACCAAGATTTTCTATATTGTCTAATATTTTTTTATCTTTGCAATACTGAAACTCATTTAACATATCAATAATAATGATTTCATCTTCTTGTATAAAATTTTTTAGAAATGCCAAGAGCCTTTTAGAGGACATTCTGCTCAATAAAAACTCTATAAAATCCGGCATTTTTTTAATATCGTATTCAGAATATTTGCTATAGGGAAAATCATTTGTAATTTTAAGAATATTCCGCAGTATATTGACATCGTTAATAGTACTGCACATACTATGGTCTAGCTGATGAAAATATCTCTTTTCATCTTCTATTTGCTTGATGTAATTGGTATAGATGGCTTTTTTTATTGATTTTGCCTTAATGTTATGTGCCACTTTGTGTAGCGCTGCATGGATGGTGATTCCCTCTTCGTAAAATGGGGTAATATCATTCCAATAGTACCAAGCGAACTCTTTAATGTGAGGGTATGATGAAAAAAAGCGGGCTATTTCAACAGTCGGTTTTTGCGTATACTCTGCAGGTATATTAAAAAAACTTCTATGTTTTAGCAGTTTTTTTTCCAGTACTGTTTTCAGTTT